>NZ_JBZXDY010000020.1:0-69373 GCF_058725285.1 Flavobacterium sp. DW-iso2
AATTCGCTTGTACGTTTTTTTCATAATTCAACAAAGATAAAATTTATCATTTGTTGCGTTAGGTTATTGAATTCTCCCAAAATTTATTAACTTGGATGAATAAAGCAAAACAAAAAAACAATTTTATATCTTTAACAAAAATTTATGGAGGACTTGCGGGGGGTGGCATAGTTTTTACCGTATATTAGTTTAAAAATTTGGATGAATACTATTCTTAACTTTATGAAAAGAAATTATAAAATATTACTTGCAATTGTTCTTCTTTCGGCGACATTATTTGCATTTAATTTAAAATCAGGGGTTGATGCCAATCCTGATAAAGACAAATTACGATTAGAATTATTATCTTTTGTACTTGAAAGATGGCATTACGATCCAGCGACTATAGATGATACGTTCTCAAAGGGGATATATAAAGATTATGTTGAGGCTCTAGATCCATCAAAACGTTTTTTCTTACAATCTGATATTGATGAATTTTCAGAATTTGAATTGAAATTAGATGATGCATTAATTAATAGGGACTTGACTTTCTTTAACCTTTCTTACGATCGCTTGATGAAAAGAATGGAGGAAAGTAAAAAAATATATAGTGGGATAATGCTTGTGCCTTTTGACTATGCAATTGATGAGAGCTTTGACACTGATTATGACAAAGCGCCTTATGCAAAAAACACTAATGAACTTACTGAAAGATGGAGAAAGCAAATCAAATTATCTGCGCTTGCATCTTTGACAGATCGTTTGCGTATTCAAGAAAACAAAAGTAAAGGCATTGACGTAAAAAGTGACATATCTAAGGATAATGAAAAGCTGAAAACATTTGTTGAATTAGAAAAAGAAACACGTGAAAGTGCTAAAAAATCTTTGGATGAATATTTTGGTTTTATGAATGATTTAGACCGAGACGATTGGTTTTCAGTTTACATAAATTCTATCACGGCAGGTTTTGATCCACATACTAATTATTTTGCTCCGGAAGAAAAAGAACGTTTTGATGTAAGTATTAGTGGAAAATTAGAAGGTATCGGGGCACGTCTTCAAAAGAAGAATGATTTTACCGAAATATCTGAATTGATTTCAGGAGGTCCGGCTTGGAGAGGAAAACAGCTCGAAGCAGGGGATTTAGTAATGAAGGTAGCTCAAGGAAATGCGACTCCTGTTGATGTTGTAGGAATGCGACTTGATGATGTTGTCAAAAAAATTAAGGGTCCTAAAGGATCAGAAGTTCGTCTTACCGTTAAAAAAGTGGATGGTACAATTGCAGTTATTTCTATAATTAGAGACATCGTAGAGATTGAGGAAACTTATGCTAAGTCTAGCATTGTGACTAAAAATGGCTTGAAATACGGGGTCATTTATTTGCCTAAGTTCTATATTGATTTTGAAAATAAAGAAGGTAGAGATGCTGGGAAAGATATTGCTTTAGAAGTTGAGAGACTAAAAGGAGCAAAAGTAGATGGTATTGTTCTGGATGTTCGAGATGACGGCGGAGGTTCGTTATCTACTGTTGTTGATATTGCTGGATTGTTCATCGAGCAAGGTCCTATTGTTCAAATCAAATCAGCCGGAAGAAAGAAGGAAGTTTTGTACGATAGAGATAAAAAAATTGAATGGGATGGACCGTTAGTAATTATGGTTAATAGTTTCTCGGCCTCAGCTTCAGAAATATTAGCTGCTGCAATCCAGGATTATAAAAGAGGAATTATTATTGGTAGCAAACAAACATATGGGAAAGGGACGGTACAAAATGTTATCGATCTAAATGAGTTTGTACGAAATAGTGATGTTGGAGATTTAGGGGCATTAAAAACAACAACCCAAAAATTTTATAGAATAAACGGAGGTTCAACCCAATTAGAAGGGGTGAGTAGTGATATTGTTATGCCAGATAGATATGCTTATTTAAAAATGGGAGAACGAGATGTAGAGCATGCTATGCCTTGGGATAAGATTGATGCTGCATCTTATACGGTATGGGATAAAACAGCTAATTTCAACAAAGCCGTTTTGAATAGTAAAGAAAGAATTGCACATAATGAGCAATTTAAATTAATCGAGGATAATGCTAAATGGATCGATAGCCGAAGTAATGAAAACACGTACAGTTTAAATATAGAAAAATTTAAAATGGCGCAAAATGCAATTGAAGAAAAAGCTAAAAAATACAAACCTATTTCGCAATACAAGAATTCATTACAGTTTGTTTCTCTACCATCTGAAGTAATTGAGACTAGTAAGGATAGTATATTGAAAGAGAAAAGGGATAGATGGCATGAAAATTTAGCTAAAGATATTTATGTGGAGGAAGCATTAAATGTTTTAGATGATTTACAAACGAAAATTATTTTAAAAAAAGAAGGTTCTTCTAATCCAAAAAAAGAGAAACTAGCTAAATCATAAGTGTACACTTCTTTAAAATGAATAATACAACACAATCATTAACTGCAATTGCGCTCCATAAATTCAAAAAGAATTTTTGGGGCGTTTTCAGTTTTGCGTTCATCGTAATATTACTTTTCGTTTCGATTTTTGCATATGTTCTCGCACCTGATAATTCAGAAAATGCAAATCAAATGCATCTATCCATACATTCAAAACCGCCAGGTTTTAATGTGACGATGCTGTCTATTCCTTTAGATTTAAAACCAATAACGACTTTTAAAAATTATTTTATGGGTTTTCCTAATAGTGTGACGGAGGTCGCTGTTGAAAGCTATAAGGTCATCGGAAACACTATCGTGTATGTTGAGTATAATGATGAGCCGTCATTAAAAATGATTAAAGAAATTGATCTAAAGTCTTTTGCTGGACAAAACACAATTGCATCAGTCGAGCAGAACTTTATTAATAATAGAACTTTTTATCTGGGTACAGATAAATATGGTAGAGATTTGCTTAGCAGGATGTTGATCGGTTCGAGAGTTTCGATTTCTATCGGTATTGTAGCCGTCGTAATTTCTCTAATTGTAGGAATTTTTTTTGGTGCAATAGGCGGGTATTTTGGCGGTAAAGTGGATGCATTAATTATGTGGTTGGTCAATATCATTTGGTCGATACCTACACTTCTTTTAGTAATAGCGATAACCTTAGCACTAGGAAAAGGGTTTTGGCAGGTTTTTGTTGCAGTGGGCTTAACAATGTGGGTTGAGGTGGCGCGTGTCGTGCGTGGTCAAGTGATAAGTGTGAAGGAAATGCAATATGTTACCGCTGCCAGAGCTTTAGGGTTTGGTAATTTTCGAATTATATTCAATCATATATTACCTAATATTATGGCACCGGTAATTGTAATTTCAGCCGCCAATTTTGCTTCAGCTATTTTAGTGGAAAGCGGGCTTAGTTTTTTGGGCTTGGGGGCGCAACCACCAATTCCTAGTTGGGGGAGTATCATAAAAGACCATTATAGTTATATTATTTTAGGTAAGCCCTATTTAGCAATGGTGCCCGGTACTGCAATTATGTTGATAACATTAGCGTTTATGATGATGGGTAATGCTTTGCGTGATGCCTTAGATGTTAAGGGGTAATAATTATTTGTAGATGAAGTACGCGCTGTTATTAATGTTCTCAATAGTATGTTTGTCGCTCTTATCATCTTGTAAAAAAGATTTTGAAAGCACTAAGGTAATAAGTAACAATTTATTGACTGATACTTTAATAATAAAAAATACGGTAGTTACATTCAATGTCGCATTCGACTATTTACCAGCAGTTTCTTCAAACGAAATAGTCAAGCACAAGTACTTTACTCTTTCGTATAACGAAAAAGCGGAGCAGGCAGAGTGGATGGCTTATGAATTAAAGAAAGAGTACGTCACCAAAAGTAATTTTAGAAGACCTTACTTCATTGAAGATCCAAAAGTAAAAAGTGTTTCTGCTGACTGGAGGAATTATAAAAATTCTGGATATGATAAAGGGCATCTCTGTCCTGCAGGAGACATGCAGTTTGATATAGATGCATACGATGATACTTTTTATACATCTAATATTGCTCCGCAAAATCATGAGTTTAATACAGGGTTTTGGAATCGGCTGGAACAAAAAGTGCGCTATTGGGCTGTTAGATATGATGGTGTTTATGTAGTTACTGGCGGAATTCTTAAGAATTCGACTAAAACAATTTGTAAAGAAAAAGTGGTTGTTCCAGATTCTTTCTACAAAATAGTATTAAAAAGGAGTAATGGTGATTATAGAATGATTGCTTTTCTAGTTCCAAATGAACCAAGCGAAAAGCCACTCTATAATTTTGTAGTGTCCGTGGATAAAATTGAACAACTAACGGGGATTGATTTTTTCCCGAAGCTAGAAGATATAATTGAAAATGACTTAGAAAAGAACACTGATTATAGTAGTTGGGTTTTTAACTAGGAATCAAGTTTTCTTTAGCTAGACTACCATTCATTTACTTTATTGGCGTCCATTTTAAGGAATATAAAGAGTAAAATAGTAAATCCCCAAAGTCCGGATCCTCCATAGGAAAAGAAAGGTAACGGAACTCCAATTGTAGGGAAAACACCAACTACCATTGCGATGTTTACGAAGAAATGGGTGAATAATATACCCGCTACACAATATCCATAGACCCGACTAAATTTTGTTTTTTGCCTTTCGGCCAAATAAATAACCCTAAGAAATAAGCTTACAAATAGTGCAATTACCACAAGAGATCCTGCAAAGCCCCATTCTTCACCAACAGTGGTAAAAATGTAGTCGGTATGTTGTTCCGGTACAAATCCTCCTTTTGTCTGGGTTCCTTCAAGGAAACCTCTTCCTAGCCATCCTCCAGAACCAATTGCAATTTCTGATTGATTAGTATTGTATCCAATTCCTTTTAAGTCGACCGTTTTACCTAATAATATATTAAAGCGATCTCTATGGTGTTGTTTAAATACATTTTGAAAAACATAACTAACAGACAATACAAAGCCTGAAATTATCGCAAATAGAATACTGCTTAAAACGATATTGCGATCTCCTAATCTTGATTTAAAATGTATGATTAAGATCACTAGTAGTGATAGTAATATCACGTATTGTGGTTGTAAAACTAATGTTAGCACAAATAAAGCAATAGCAACAAAACCGGTCCATACATACCAAGAAGGGAGTCCTTCACGGTATAAAACAATAATAAAAATACTATAAATGAGCGCACTACCAGGGTCTGGCTGTGGTAAGATAAGAAGAACGGGTAAAAACACAATCGCTAATGCTTGTATTTGACGGTTTACTTCTTTTAAATTAATTTGTGAGTCACTTAAAAATTTTGCTAAAGCTAAAGAAGTTGCTGCTTTAGCGAATTCAGAGGGCTGTAATGTGAAACTACCTATTGCATACCAGCATCGCTGTCCTGCTATTGTTTTTCCAAATAAAAACAGTCCTGCTAGTGACAGGAGTGAGACGCCAAAGATGATGCTCGCATATTTTTCATAAAATTTACCATCAATAGTAAGTAGTATGAAAATTAGTGGAATAGTCAATATAATAAATATAAGCTGTTTCTGGTATGTGTCTTCTATAGAGGACAAGGAGGAGGAGTAGATGTTTAACCAACCCATTATCACAAGTGCACTATAAATTAGTATACATGTCCAGTCAAGATTTTTCTTTATACTTTGGTTTTTCATTTGAAACGAATCTCTTTTTAATTTTGATTAGTAGAATCAATTGGGGAAAAATTGGTCATCCCATTTTTATTTCCAATAGAATCCTTAGGGGTAGTTTCGATGGCACTTGCTTCCTTCATTCCTCCTAATTTTGCATATCTGTCTTTTAAGCTAGTGTTCAGTATTTTAGTTTCTAAATCTGTTCTTGTAATTTTTTTTCTGAGGTATTTTTCGATCATTAAGCTGGCGATTGGTCCTGCTATTGCAGCTCCATAGCCCCCGTTTTCAACTAGTATAGCTATGGCAATTTTGGGGTTGTCTTTAGGAGCAAAAGCCACAAAAATGGAATGATCTTCAAGTTTTACTCTTTTTCCTCCAATTTTGGCAAAATTTTCTGCTGTACCCGTTTTACCAGCAATGTCGATTCCTTCTACTCGCAATGCACGAGCTGTACCTAAATTATAAACGTCAAATAGACCGCTAATCATAGGTTTGAAATATTTTTTGTCGATAGTTGTTTGATGTTTTACCTTGAATTTAGGGTCAATTGCTGTTCCTTTAATTTTCTTGATGATATGAGGGGTGTAATAATAACCTTCATTAGCAACCGTGGCCATCATATTGGCTAATTGAATGGGAGTCATAAGAACTTCTCCTTGTCCGATAGAGTTTGATATGATGGTAGTACTTCTCCAGCCTCCGTTAGGATAGATTCTTTTGTATGTTTTTGAATCCGGAATATTACCTCTTTTTCCTGTTGGTAAATCGTAACCCATAAATTGGCCAAGACCAAAACTTTTCACATGATTGCTCCAGACGTCCACAGCAACCGATGGCTTCGCATATTTATTGATAGTTCTCATGTAGACGTTAGCAAAATAAGTATTACAAGAATTGTAAATTCCGTTATTTAACTGTTGACTAGGGGGATGACTGTGACATTTCATAAAGCGCCCTCTTCCGTAACTAAAACCATGATGACACATAAAAGTAGTTTGTTCGTCGACCACTCCTTCTTGCAGCCCAATCAATCCTGTTAATATCTTAAATGGGGAGCCTGGGGGATATTCTGCCAAAAGCCCTCTATCGTAAAGTGGTTTTGCTATAGAATCATAATACAATAAGGTATAGTTTTTAGAGCGTTGTCTCCCAACTAAAATCGACGGATCGTAAGATGGTGCGGTGACAAGAGCTAAAATTTCACCAGTTTTAGGTTCGATAGCTACAATTCCTCCTCTTTTGTTAATCATTAACTGCTGACCGTACTTTTGTAGTTCAGCATCAAGAGTAAGATTTATATCTTCTCCTTGTACAGCGATAGTGTCGTATTTCCCGTCTTTATAGGAACCTATTTCTCTATTGTATTTGTCTTTTTGAAAATATTTAACCCCTTTTATTCCTCTCAAAATTTCCTCGTAACTTTCCTCAACTCCTTGTGTTCCTATTAAATCACCACTATTATAGTAAGGATTTTTAGCAATTAATTGTTCGTTGACTTGAGTGATACCTCCAAAAACATTGGCTCCAAAATCTACTTCGTAGTCACGAAGAGAACGTTTTTGAAAGTAAAAGCCCTCAAATTTCCTTAATTTTTCTTGGAATGCTGCAAACTCACTCTTATTTAATTGAGGTAAAAACACCGAAGGAAGTCGTGGGCTGTATACTTTAGCTTTCGCTATTTTTTCGATAAAATCCTCCTTAGTGATATTTAATAATTGGCAAAACTCCAGCGTGTCAATGTTTTTTAACTCTCTTGGAATTACCATGATGTCGTAAGATGCTTGGTTTGATACTAGCAACTTTCCATATCGATCAAAAATATAACCTCTTTCGGGATAGTCATATTTTATTTTAATGGCGTTATTATCTGATTTTAATTTGAAGCTGTCATTGATCACCTGCAAATAAAATATCCGAATCAGCAGCAACAATGCTCCAACGATAATTAAGGAAGGCATCAGAAATTTTCTCATCTTTTGTTTGGCTTGATTAGGTATATTATTATGATACAGCTAATGATAGTAAACACAGTACTTAATAATGTTCGGATTAATATATCCCAGAAGAAACTGACCTGGAACGCTTCTAATATGAATAGCGTAAAATGATGAATTACTACTGAAATTAATATAAAAGAAAATCGTTCAGGGGTTAAAACATCATTTAATTTTATGGTTTGGTATTCGTAACTAATCCCAAACGAAAATTTAAATATAGAAGGTCTGAGGTATGCTAGAGTCAAACAGGCGGCAGCATGTACTCCTCCTGAATTAGAAAACACATCCATTGTGAGCCCTAACAAAAAACTAGCTAGTAAAAGCGCTGCTCTGTTTCCGTTAACAGGATATAAAACAATGAACAACATATACGGAAGTGGCATTATAAAACCTAAAAAATTCATATTGTTAAAAATAACAATCTGTACGGCCAATAATAAAATAAATCGAGAAATGTTGACTAACAATGTGCTATTCATTTTTCGTTGTTTTTTCTAGATTATTTAGTTCTTCTCTATTGTTACTTTTTATAATGTATACGTGACCTAAATTAGTCATGTCGTTAAATAGCTTAACAGTTATTGTATAATAATGGGTTTGGTCATCGATTTCTACTTTGTCAATTGTTCCAATGTTGATGTTTTCGGGAAAAATAACAGATTGTCCTCCGGTTACGATAGTATCCCCTTTTCTAATAGCTGCTAATCTTGGTACATCTATCAATTGAACGAAACCAGTACTTTTACCGTCCCATATTAAAGAACCAAAATGATTTGATTTTTTTATTTTGGCATTTATTCGAGATTTGACATTCAAAATGCTGATAACAGTGGAATATTTTGGAGAAGTATTGTCTATGATTCCTACCAATCCTAAATTATTAATCACTCCCATATCAGATTTCACGCCTTGTAAATCGCCAGAATTTAGGGTTAGGTAGTTTTCATGAACATTGTAAGAGTTATGAATCACTTTTGAAACCACAATATCGTAAGGTTGATTTTCCTTTGTTTTTTCTAATTTTGTAATCGAAATAGAGTCGGTAGTAGCAAACAAAATACTTTTTAGTCTGGCGTTTTCAATTGCCAAAGCATCATTTTGGGTTTTTAAATTCAAATACTCACTTACATTGTTGATGTTTTCATACACGCCGCCACTTAAATAGTTAGCGGAGCTTATTATTTTACTTCTATGGTAAGAGTGAGCTTGTATAGTAAGCAAAAACGAAATGCACAATAACAGCAAAAACAGTATTCTAGTACTGTTTCTGAATATAAAATTAAATATTTGCTGCATTCTCTTGTATAATTATTTTGTTTCAGGATTTGCTTCTAAACGGAATTCTTTAAAAACTTATTTTATTAAGATACTTTTGAATTTACTAATGTTTTTAAGTGCCATACCTGTTCCTCGAACTACTGCTCTCAATGGATCTTCTGCAATGTAAACAGGTAGATCTGTTTTTTGAGAAATTCTTTTGTCTAATCCACGCAACATAGAACCACCACCAGCAAGGTAAATCCCAGTATTGTAGATGTCTGCTGCTAATTCTGGAGGAGTTTGAGATAAAGTTTCCATAACCGCATCCTCAATTCTTTGAATCGATTTGTCTAACGCTTTAGCGATTTCTCTATAAGAAACCTCTACTTGTTTTGGTTTACCGGTAAGTAAATCTCTTCCTTGAACAGACATGTCTTCTGGAGGAGTTTCTAAGTCTTCGATAGCGGCTCCTATTTGTATTTTTATTTTTTCAGCTGTGCTTTCTCCAACAAATAGATTGTGTTGCGTACGCATATAATATACGATGTCATTTGTAAAAACGTCTCCAGCAATTTTTACTGATTTATCACATACAATTCCACCAAGTGCAATTACTGCGATTTCAGTCGTACCTCCACCTATATCAACAATCATATTACCTTTAGGTTGCATAATATCGATACCGATACCAATTGCTGCAGCCATAGGTTCATGAATTAAATAGACTTCTTTGCCATTTACTCTTTCACACGATTCTTTCACCGCTCTCATTTCGACCTCAGTAATTCCAGAGGGAATACATACAACCATTCGTAGAGCAGGAGTGAACATTCTTTTTTTTAATGCAGGTATGCTCTTTATAAACATACTTATCATTTTTTCTGAAGCATCAAAATCAGCAATTACACCGTCTTTCAAAGGCCTTATTGTTTTAATGTTTTCATGTGTCTTACCCTGCATCAAGTTGGCTTCTTTACCAACAGCAATGATTTTACCCGAGATCCTGTCTCTAGCAACTATTGATGGGCTGTCAATTACGACTTTATCATTATGTATGATTAAAGTGTTAGCGGTACCAAGGTCTATCGCAATATCCTCGGTCATGAAATCAAAAAATCCCATAAGTTTTTCAGGGGTTTAAAAAGTTAAAAATTAGGAGCGTACAAAGTTAGACAAATTAATGCTTAAAATGACGTGTTCCTGTAAATACCATTGCAAGTTTGTTCTCATTACAATAGTCTATGCTTAATTGATCTTTTATGGATCCTCCTGGCTGAATAACAGCTGTTATGCCGGCGTCTTTTGCAATCGCCACGCAATCTGGGAAAGGGAAAAAAGCATCACTAGCCATGACAGCTCCGTTTAAATCAAAACCAAAAGTTTTCGCTTTTTCAATTGCTTGAAGTAAAGCATCAACTCTTGAAGTTTGTCCGGTACCAGATGAAATTAGTGTTCCGTTTTTTGCAAAAACAATAGTGTTAGACTTCGTGTTTTTACAAATTTTGGAAGCAAAAATTAAATCTTGAATTTCCTGTTCTGTAGGAGTGGTTATAGTAACGGTTTTTAGATCTTTTTTATTGTCTGTAATATTATTTCTTTCTTGAATTAAAAGTCCGTTTAAGCAAGATCTAACTTGTTTCTGAGGTAATTCTACTTCGTTTTGAACTAATATAATTCTGTTTTTCTTTTCTTGCAAAAGTGTAATAGCGTCAGCATCATAATTTGGAGCAATAACTACTTCACAAAATAATTTATTTATTTCAGTTGCTGTAGCAACATCGATTTTTGTGTTTGCAATTAATACACCTCCAAAAGCGGATGTTGGGTCGCATGCTAAAGCAACGTTATAAGCATCACTTATCGTTTTTCTTGTGGCTAGACCACATGCATTATTGTGTTTTAATATGGCAAAAGTAGCGTCGTCAGTTTTGAACTCACTAATCAAAGTTACAGCTGCATCAACGTCTAGTAAATTATTGTATGATAATTCTTTGCCGTGTAATTTATTAAACATGGCGTCAAAATCACCAAAGAAGAATCCTTTTTGATGCGGGTTTTCTCCATATCTTAATATTTGACCATCTGCAATACTTGCTTTAAAAATAGTTTCATCAGTATTAAAATAGTTAAAAATAGCAGTATCATAATGGGAAGAAACATGAAAAGCTCTTGTTGCCAATAGTTTTCTGTCTGCAAGGGTTGTTGCGCCATTTTGATCTGTTATCAAATCCAAAAGCAAATTATATTGATCTACTGAAGCAACAATAACGGTATCCTTGAAATTTTTTGCAGCAGCACGAATTAAAGAAATTCCGCCGATATCTATTTTTTCAATAATATCACTTTCACTAGCTCCAGAAGCAACTGTTTTTTCAAAAGGGTACAAATCAACAATTACTAAATCGATTTGGGGAATATTAAATTCCTCCATTTGTTGAACATCACTTTCGTTATCTTGACGATTTAAGATACCTCCAAAAACTTTCGGGTGTAATGTCTTAACTCTTCCGCCTAGGATCGAAGGGTAAGAAGTAACATCTTCTACAGGTACTACTGGAATACCTAAGTTTTTTATAAAATCTTCAGTTCCACCTGTAGAATATAAAATAACATTTTGAGAATGTAATTTTCTAACTATGGGTTCTAAACCTTCTTTTGAAAATACTGAAATTAATGCTGATTGAATCGTTTTAGTTGTATTCATTATGTAGTTATAGTTATAAAGTGCAAAAATAGTTATTTTTTGATTATAAATTTATATGAAGTGTTGTAACATTATCTTAAAAGATCATACCAACTTGTAGTGCCGTTTATTATTTGGTTTTTGAATAATATTTTCGGATTTTTACGATAACACAAAAAAGATTTTATGCTAGTATATCTCCGATTATTGAAAGAAAGCTTTGCTTTTGCAATAAATGCGTTGCGAAGTAATATGTTGCGAACGTTACTTTCTTTATTGGGAGTGACTATTGGGATATTCTCAATTATAGCCGTCCTTGCCGCCGTAGATTCATTGGACAGAAAGATCTCAAAGGATTTAAGTGGTTTAGATAAAAATACTATTTATTTAATGAAATTTTCTTTTGGGCCTTCTGAGATTCCGAAATGGAAAAGAGAGCAGTTCCCTAATATTAAGTATGATGAATACACTTATATGAAAGGGGCGATGACCAATACGGATCAATTGGGTTATCAAATTTTCACTAAAAGAGAATCCCTAAAATACGATTCAAATACAGTCAGTGATGTTAATATGGTGCCGGTTTCCTATGAATTTATAGATATTCAAGGATTGGAATTTGATAAAGGAAGGTTTTATAATGAGTCGGAAGCAAATTCAGGTTCGAAAGTTATTGTTTTAGGGAGTGAAATTGCAAAATCACTTTTTAATGAATTAGAGCCAATTGGTAAAAACGTCAGAGTATATGGTCAACGTTTTAATGTAATTGGCGTGCTAAAGAAAAAAGGCGCTGAATTGTTTGGGGACAGTGATGACACTTCGGCATACATCCCAGTTAATTTTCTTAGACAGTTGTATGGAGATAATAATGAATCGTTAGTAAATGTTATTGTTTTTAAACCCAATAAAGGAGTTGATATGGCGGCATATAAGGCTGAAATTTCGCAAAAACTTAGAGGTTATAGAGGGGTGAAAGCGGGTGAGATTGATAACTTTTTCATCAATGTAATCTCTGGGTTTACGGATTTAATTGATGGGATAATCTTAAATATGAAATTTGGGGGATGGATGATTAGCGGATTTTCGCTTTTAGTGGGAGGATTTGGTATTGCTAATATTATGTTTGTTTCCGTAAAAGAGCGCACGAATCTAATAGGAATTCAAAAATCATTAGGGGCTAAAAATCGTTTTATCTTGTTTCAATTTTTATTCGAAGCAGTTATATTGTCTGTTATTGGGGGTGTGATTGGATTGTTTTTAGTCTGGATTATTGCATTGGTATTGACTAATGTATTAGATTTTGAATTTGTTTTAGGGATGGGAAATATACTTTTAGGGACATTATTAGCAGGATTAATTGGTTTGATTTCAGGAATATTGCCTGCGATTACTGCTTCAAAATTAGACCCTGTTGAAGCGATTAGAACGGGGATGTAATACCAAACGAAGTTTTGTTTCAGCATTGCTTTTGTCTACTTTATTGCCCTAGCTGCGTGATTGCGCCTAGCGTGGGGATTTTAAGAAACATAATTATGAAAACTACAATTTTCTTAGTAGCCCTGATCGCAGCGACATCCTTTTATCTTGTCTCGTTTTTAGAACGAGACAAGATAAAAGATATAGCGTAGAGCAGGAGGGATGTCTCTTGAAAATGAGAATCACTCTGCTTCAAGAAAAGAATTAATGCCAAAAACAAGTACAATATAGTCCAAACTAATTTTTGGCACATCGAGCGGAGTCGAGATGCAATAGTGGTTCTCGACTCCGCTCGAACTGACAATTGGACTGTTTTATAAATAGTACTGGTATAAGTTTTAGGCAAGTTAGGTACAAAAAAAATCCCAAGAAGTGCTTCTTGGGATTTTTTGGTATAGGTAGTTTTAAAACTATCTAATATCATTATTTTGAATCAAATCGATATACAAGTTAATCTTGTTTTTTAATTCTTTTCTAGCTGTAATAAAGTCTAGGAAACCATGTTCTAAAAGAAACTCAGCAGTTTGGAAACCTTCAGGTAAATCTTTACCCGTAGTGTCTCTTACAACTCTAGGTCCAGCGAATCCTATTAATGCGCCTGGCTCAGAGATATTAATATCTCCTAACATGGCATAAGATGCTGTAGTTCCACCTGTAGTTGGGTCAGTGCATAGAGAGATATAAGGTAGGTTTGCTTCAGCGAGTTGTGCTAGTTTAACGGATGTTTTTGCTAATTGCATCAAAGAATAGGCTGCTTCCATCATTCTTGCACCACCAGATTTTGATATCATGATAAATGGAAGTTTGTTTTTAATCGCGTGATCAATTCCTCTTGAGATTTTTTCACCTACAACAGCTCCCATTGATCCACCAATAAAGGCAAAATCCATACAACAAATCACTACATCTTTACCTTTGGATTTTCCAACTCCAGTACGCACCGCGTCTTTAAGTTTGGTTTTCTCCATAACATCTTTAAGTCGGTCTGCATATTTCTTTGTGTCAACAAAGTGCAAAGGGTCTTTAGACGTTAAGTTTTTATCTAATTCAACAAATTCATTGTTGTCAAATAAGATTTCAAAATAGGTTGCACTACCAATTCTAACATGAAAACCATCTTCTGGACTTACAAATAAATTGCGTTCCAACTCGTCGGCATCAATAATTTTTCCTGTAGGAGATTTGTACCAGAGACCTTTTGGAACATCCATTTTGTCTTCAGTCGCAGTTGTAATTCCTTTTTCTTTTCTTTTAAACCAAGCCATTTTTCTAGTATTCAGTGTTCAGTAATCAAATATTCAGTGTTCAGCTTTTAGTGTTTAATAATCAGTTTGCTAACTGAATACTAAAAACGGAACACTGAATACTATTTTTAAA
This sequence comes from Flavobacterium sp. DW-iso2, assembly GCF_058725285.1. Lineage (NCBI taxonomy): Bacteria > Pseudomonadati > Bacteroidota > Flavobacteriia > Flavobacteriales > Flavobacteriaceae > Flavobacterium > Flavobacterium sp. DW-iso2. Next base: position 14,400 of record NZ_JBZXDY010000020.1, read on the forward strand.
GTGTATTCACGTTGTTCAAGTCGGCAAATGCTTGCTCTAGTCTTGCGTTGAAAGTCATTTCGCTTTCACGCAACCATTTTCTTGGGTCGTAATGTTTTTTATTTGGAACATCAGCACCTTCTGGGTTGCCAATTTGAGTTTTCAAATAGTCAATGTTTTTAACCATATAATCACGTCCACCTTCAGTAAAGGCAAATTGTAAGTCAGTATCGATGTTCATTTTTATCACTCCGTAGCTAATTCCTTCTCTGATTTCTTCTAGAGTAGAACCTGAACCACCATGGAAAACAAAATCAACTGGATTGTTTCCTGTGTTGAATTTCTTTTGAACGAAATCTTGAGAGTTTTTCAAAATTTTCGGAGTCAATTTTACATTACCTGGTTTGTAAACGCCATGTACGTTTCCAAAAGCAGCAGCAATAGTAAATCTTGGGCTTATTTTAGATAATTCTTCGTAAGCATAAGCTACTTCTTCTGGCTGAGTGTATAATTTAGAACTGTCTACATCTGAGTTGTCAACACCATCTTCTTCTCCACCTGTGATTCCAAGTTCGATTTCAAGAGTCATTCCCATTTTGCTCATTCTAGCTAAGTATCCTTTGCAAATTTCAATATTCTCTTCGATTGGCTCTTCAGACAAGTCAATCATATGTGAGCTAAATAATGGTTTACCAGTTGCAGCAAAATGTTCTTCAGAAGCATCTAATAATCCGTCAATCCAAGGTAATAATTTTTTAGCACAGTGGTCAGTATGTAAAATTACTGTAGCTCCGTATGCTTCTGCTAAAGTATGGATGTGTTTTGCGCCCGCAATACCTCCAGCGATAGCTGCTTTTTCATTAGTATTAGAAAGTCCTTTACCAGCGTTAAATTGCGCTCCTCCGTTAGAAAATTGTATGATAACAGGTGCGTTTAATTTTGCAGCAGTCTCAAGAACTCCATTTATGGTGTTAGAACCAGTAACATTTACTGCAGGTAGAGCAAAGCCTTTTTCTTTTGCATAATTGAAAATTTCCTGTACTTGATCTCCTGTAGCTACGCCCGGTTTGATGTTATGTCCCATTTTAATTTTTTTTAGTTGGTTTTTTTGTTTTTAGTTCAAGACTGCAAAAATAAGAATTAAATAGCATTAGAAGGGGTAATTTATTCCAAAATTTAAAACAGAGTGTCCTAAATTGTATTCTCTAAACCATTTTTTGCCAGGTTCGTTGGCAGGATTATAGGTTTTAAATCCGAAATCAAATCGGATAACAAAAAAGTTTAAATCATATCTTAATCCGAATCCAGTTCCTAATGCGATGTCCTTTAGACTTTTAAAACCACTGAAAGTTGACTTCTCATCAATCACGTTGTCGTAAACATTCCAAATGTTACCTGCATCAGCAAAAAGAGCTCCTTTTAAATCTCCTAAAAGTTTAAATCGGAATTCACTACTCAATGCAATTTTCATATTTGCTTCGTTAAAATCGTCTTTTGCTCCACTACGTCCAGGTCCTAAACTATAAGGTTGCCAAGCTCTGTTGTCATTTGAACCCCCAGAAAAGTAACTTCTGGAAAACGGAACGTAATTAGAATTTCCAAAAGGAATTGCTATACCAAAGAAAGTTCTGACTGCAAACACCTTTTCTTTGGTTAAATCCCAGTGCTTAATATAGTCGAATTCGGTTTTAATATATTCTGAGTACTCTATATTAAAGAGTTCAAAATTGCCGTTTTTATTTTCAACTTGATTTGTCGTATTTGAAATTAAAGTTAATAATGTTCCAGCAGATTCAATTTTTGTTTTGAAGAGATAAAAAGTATTATCTAGTAAATCGGTCTTGGTGGTTTTTGTAAACGTGTAACTGGTGGCTAAAATAAAGTCATTTTCAGTCAGTCTTAGTCTTCTTTCTTCAATACTTTTTACAGCGGCATAATCTCTAGCTGAAAGAGTCAATCCAGTATTATCTGATAATACGTCGTTAATAAATCCCGATGTCCCATTTTCTATTATTAAATCGCGATCCTCATCGTTATTAAAATAGCTTGGTTTTGTATTGTAGGTTTTACCAATTTCATTCAAAGCTTTATAGGAGGAACCGTACACATTAAAGTAGTTTTGGGGATTCAGATTTTGGACAAATTGGGCGTTGAAAAGGTCAAAACGAGCAGTGTTGTTTTTCTTGGGCGTCCAATTATAGGTAAAGGCTCCAGTTAGATTTTCTTTGTCTAATCCAATGTTTGTTTGTCTAGAAAATCCAATAGCCATTAGCGTAGAAGGAATCATACTTTTTTTAATTATTTTTTCGGTAGAGAAAGGCATGAAAATCCTTGGGACGTTTAATTTTAAGTCCACTCCATATTCTGAAACATTAAAAAATTGATTGTTTGGATTAGCTAAATCTTTGGATGAACCAATGTTTGCACGACCTGAAAGTTCCAGTGTTTCAGCACCATTAAAGACATTTCGTATTGATAGTGATGGACTAAATGCGATTCCAATATCTTGAATATTAGAATGTGTTACGTCAAAAGAGGCTCCAAAACTGTATTTTTTTCTTGGTGTCAGGTATATTTTGGCAATCAACGAACTGTAAGTAGTGTCTCTAGTATCAATTTCATATTGTACACTCGGATAATTGAATATTTTAAGGTTATTTAGATAACGTGTGGTTAAAACTGTTTTGTTATCTGCAAAAAGGCCTCCTTTAGTGATAAATATGGCATCTGTTATTGCATACGGCTTGTATTTTAATTTTTTTTGGCTGTATAAATTAAAATTTTTAAACGTGGTGCTATCTGTAATTTTTAAATTACTGTTGTTAGGGGAATAGTCCGTATAGATGTTTACATCGCTTATTTTATATAGTTTGAAGGGCTCGGTTCTGGTAGAATCCTTATCCTGAAAGGAATAATTATTGATGATTACATTTACATTAGCTTTATCTCCTTTTTGAATGGTGTCGATGTCGAAATTGATATAGGTAGGCTGAAAATAGTAGGCGCCATTATTTCTAAAATGGGTAGTAATACGGTTTTTCTCCTCGTCAAAATCGATTGTTTTGTATTGATTACCCGATTTAATGACTGACTTGGATTTGATTGTTTCATACAAGGAATCTAATACTGGCGTAGCAATGGCTGTTTGTATAGTATCCAGCATGTATGGTTTTCCGGTACTAATCGCATATTTTATTTTCGCCTTTTTTAAGCTTATTGTATCTACTTTATAAGTTGCATTTACATTAAAAAAACCATTATTGAAATAATAATACTTTAATCGCAAAATAGATTTTTCAGTTTTGCTACTGTCAATTAGCACTGGAGCTTCTCCTGTTTTTTCAAGAAAATCATGAATCCCATGATACCAAAAAGATTTCCCAAGCTTATCTACTTGTTTTGCTGAAAGCCATTTTGATTTTCTCTCATATTTTCCGGGATGATTTCTAAATTTCGCTTGGTAGGTTGAATCTGGATTCAGATTAGCCAAATTGTACAAATGCAAACGCAGACGAAAACCTAATAACAAAGTGCTATTTGGTTTTTGATACAACTGATTAAAGACATTTTCGGCCGTTGTCGCTTTCTCGTTTACTATAATTTGGTTTTTAGTAAGGAGTTGTTTTCCGTCAGGAACTCTTTTTACGACATTACAGGCGCAAATAAATATTGCAATTAGAATAAATGCTGCTATTTTTGTAGAAATCTTCTTCAAGTGTTATAAAATATTTAATTCAAAAGTACATTATTTTATGGTTAGTAAAAACCAAATAAAGCTTATAACGAGTTTACAGCAAAAAAAATATAGAACCATCAATAAATTATTTTTTGCCGAAGGCGTAAAAGTAATTCAGGAACTGCTAGATTCAAATTTCGAATTGGAACATTTGTATTCCACTCAAAACGATTTTGAGGCTGTAGTGGCATCAAAAAAATCATTGATTCACGATGCAGATTTGAAAAAAATCAGTGCATTAGCAACAGCAAATACTTGTTTGGCAGTATTTAAAATACCCAACGAGAAAATAATGGAGGAGTCAGGATTAATGATTGCTTTAGACTCTATACGCGATCCGGGTAACTTAGGGACGATATTGAGATTGTGTGATTGGTTTGGTATTAAAGAAATTGTGTGTTCAAAAGAGACAGTAGATTTATACAACCCAAAAGTGGTTCAGGCAACGATGGGTTCCATCGCAAGAGTTAATGTAAGTTATGTTGATTTGAATTCTTTTATTTCCGCTACTCATTTACCAGTTTATGGTACTTTTATGGATGGGGTGAACATTTACAAGACTACATTGCCGCTGGAAGGTATTGTTGTCATGGGGAATGAAGCAAATGGTATTTCAAAGGAGCTTGAAAAAATGATAAAAAACAGGATATCGATACCTCGTTTTGGAGAAATCCAAAAAACAGAAAGTTTAAATGTAGCAACTGCCACAGCCATTGTACTAAGTGAATTTAGGAGGTAGAGTTTAAACTCTTTAATGAAAGGTGAAATTAATCAATACGGCTCTCGTTTTTAGAGATTGAATGTTTCCGGTCCAAGGGCTGTTAGGATTGTTATCCCGTATCAACTCATCATTAATTCCAAAAACACCTCTTATAGAAGGGGAGAATATGAAATATTCAGAGAAAAGATCAATTCCAAAACCTACTTCGTAATTTGTAGTCCAGGGTTTTACTCTGAATTTTTGTTCGTAATTATCGTCAATTGATTTTGAATTGCTCGACAAATTTAAAGTAGCAGAAACTCCTCCCACAAGATATGGACGAATGTTACCTGTCCTTAAGGAAGAAAATTTTAATAATAATGGGAAATGAATATAGGTACTGCTTACTTCTCTTAAAATATCTGTTTTTCTGGTAAATCCAGGAAAGTAAAGGTCTCTTTGGGTATAATATAAACCAGGTTCAAATCGCAAATTTATATATTCTTGAAGTTTCAAATCGCCTACAATTCCCACGTTAAATCCTGTCGTTTTTTTTACAAGTACGTCTGGCCCGACAGTTCTGTAGTCGATTTTGAAATCAAAGGAGTTGAATCCTAAATAAAAGCCATAATAGACTCTAGATTTTTGAAAATTTTCTAAATTAATTATAGGGTCTTTAGCAAACATGCTTTTTTTAAACTGTGAGTTTCCTTTAATGGATAAAACGAGTAAAAGTAAGACAATAAATTTTTTCATGTTTGGGCTGAATGTATTTCCGTATTAGTTTTTAGATGCCGAATAAATAGTAGCTACCCCAAATGTTTGTGGTAGGGCTATCACATCTATAAACCCGATTTTTCTTAATATATTGTTTAAAGCTTCTCCGTAAGGAAATGCTGCCGCTGATTCTGACAAATAGCCATAAGCCACATCATCTTTTGAAAATAGTTTACCAATGATCGGTAGTATGTTTTTACTGTAGAAATTATATCCTTGCTTGTAAGGCGTTTTATCTGGGACAGAGGTTTCTAAAATCACAAAAACGCCATTTGGTTTTAAAACTCGTAATATTTCTTTTAATCCTTTTTCAAGTGTTTCAAAATTACGTACACCAAAGGCAACCGTTATTGCGTCAAAATAATTATCATCAAAAGGCATGTTTTCAGAATCTCCCAAAACCATTTCTATCGTATTTGACAGTTTCTTGTCGGCAATTTTTTTAACGCCTACTTCGAGCATTCCTGCAGAAATATCTAACCCAATAATTTTTTTGGCATTGGTTTGTGTCATTAAAATAGCTAAGTCACCGGTCCCAGTTGCAATATCCAAAATAGTCTCTGGATTTGATTTTGCAACTATCGCTAATACCTTTTTTCGCCACTTTATATCAATTCCAAAAGAAATAACACGATTTAAATTATCGTAATTCCCAGAAATCGTATCAAACATTTTTGCAACCTGTTCTTTCTTGCCTAAATCGGAATTTTTATAGGGAGTTATGTTTTTTGACATTTTTTAAATTTTCACAAATATAATACAATCTATTTTAAACTGTAATCTAGATTTCAAAAGACTACGAAAAAAATATAAGTATATTTTAGCTCGAATTTGTGAAGGAATAGGTTTAAAAGATCGGTTTTTGAATAAATTGAAATATCACTAAAAGTGGGTATTGTATGCAATTTTTTTTATATCGAAGTTTACAGCATAAAATTATAATAATTTTTCAATGATTAAAAGGGAATTAATGATCCAAAGCAGGTGGTTGCTTTTTGCGCTAGTTATATCACTTGTTCTTGTATGCGGGTTTGACGGTACTGTTGTAAAAAACGGTAGTGTATCTGTTGCGCAGCACACGTTCTTAGGATTAAATTTGTTTTTGGAAATTTTAATTTTTTTTGTCTTTAGTACCTTCGTGGTATTTGGTATTAAAGGCTTTTTTGAGATGTACGCTCAGAAAACATCAAATGTTATTATCTTCATTTCTGGAGTTTTATTAACATTCGTTATTTTTGGATTGTGTTATCAAATACTGTTTCAAGAGTAGGTCATTTTCCCGATCATTGTTTTAAAGAGAAAACACCCTTTTTTAGGGTGTTTTTTTATTTTCTAACGTAGGTCTGATAGGTATAATCAAATTGATGTTTGTCGTCCTTTGGTTGAAATTCAGAATTTACTATTTCCCAATCTTGAGGATTTATTTCAGGAAAAAAAGCATCCGCTTCAAAGTTGTGATGGACGCGTGTCAATTCGATTTTGTCTGAAAAAGGAAGTCCTAAATTATAAATTTCCCCACCTCCTATAATGTATACTGATTCACCTAAAGGGCATATTTCGATCGCCTTTGCCATACTTTTAACGACGATACAACCTTGTGGCGCATAATTTTCTTGACGGCTTATTACGATATGAGTTCGGTTAGGTAGTGGTTTAGGGAAGCTTTCGAAAGTTTTTCTTCCCATTATGATATGATGTCCTGAGGTAAGACTTTTGAATCTTTTGAAATCATTCGGTAAATGCCAAACCAATTCATTATTTTTTCCAAGTGCATTATTTTCTGATGCTGCCGCAATCATTATAATCATGTTTCTAGTGCTTATATTGAAGTGTCTTCAGTTATGTGTGCTTGTAATTCTGCTATTTTGTTTTTTTGTAATGAAACCAGTCTATCAATTTGCTCTCTTTCCCAGTTTTTATTCATAAAACGATCGGTGATGTACACTTTGATGAAATGTAAAAGAAAAATAAAAAACCATACGGTAATGAGGTAAATGTACCAATTTGAATCTATGCCAAAATTAAAAATTTTGGTGGATACAAACAAAAATAAGCTAGCTAAAAATAGAAGAACAAAATGAAAATACAACCCTTTTTTTTGTTTTAATCTTTTTCTGGCATATTCATATAGTTCATGTTGTTCTCTTTCCATAAGTTGCTTTTTTGTTTATAAAGATAAAATTTAATTTGGAAAGTCATCATTTAAGATATATTATATTTATTATGAAAACGTTTTCTTTTTTATATTACAAAATTAAAGATATCGATATTTAAATAATCAGCTAAATTTTAACACAGTTTAGGTCATTCTATTAAATCTTTGTTAGCTACGCTCAAAGCTCGTTAAAATGTGTTTACTTTGTTATATAACATTAAAAATGAAATAGTTATGGCGATTAAGAAGCAATTTATAAAGACAAAAGCAGTATGTAAGGTTACTTTTTCAGTGGAGGCAAAACAGGCTAATGAAGTCGCGGTTATAGGAGATTTTAACAATTGGAGCCCAGAAGAAGGGGCGTTAAATAAGTTAAAAAACGGAACTTTTAAAGGCGTTTTTAACATAGAAAAAGATGCTGCCTACGAATTTAAGTACGTAATAGACGGTGACTTTGTAAATGAATCTGAAGCTGATTCTTTCAAATGGAACGAATTTGCAGGAGCAGAAAATAGTGTTTTAGAGGTTTAACTCTAAAGCACTTTTTTTATCTATTATACGGCAACAGTTCCTTTAATTAGCGCATGAGGTTCGTATCCTTCTAGCGTGAAATCATCAAATTCAAATTTGAATAGGTCTTTTATCGCTGGATTCAAAATCATTTTTGGTAATGATTTTGGCTCTCTTGATAATTGAAGTTCTAATTGCTCGATATGATTGTTGTAGATGTGTGCGTCTCCAAAAGTATGGATAAATTCACCTGCTTCCAGATCGCAAACTTGTGCGATCATCATAGTAAGAAGTGCGTAAGAGGCAATATTAAAAGGGACTCCTAAAAAGATATCAGCACTGCGTTGGTACAATTGACAGGATAATTTACCATTGGCTACATAAAATTGAAAGAATGCATGGCAAGGCGGTAATGCCGCTTTATTGCTTGCTACATTTTCCTCAAAGGATTTTGTGGTGTCTGGAAGTACAGAAGGATTCCAAGCGGAAACAAGCATTCTGCGACTGTTTGGATTCGTTTTTAATTCAGAGATTAAATCTGATATTTGGTCGATCTCTTCACTATTCCAGTTGCGCCATTGATGTCCATAAACAGGACCTAGGTCGCCATTGGAATCAGCCCAAGCATCCCAGATTTTTACTCCGTTTTCTTGAAGATATTTAATATTTGTATCTCCTTTTAAGAACCAAAGCAATTCATAAACAATCGATTTGAAGTGCAATTTTTTAGTGGTTACCATTGGAAAACCTTCACTTAAGTCAAAACGCATCTGATAACCGAAAACACTTTTTGTTCCTGTTCCAGTACGATCTCCTTTTTGACAACCGTTGTCTATAACGTGTTGTACTAAGTCTAAATATTGCTTCATTGAAATATTTGTTTGATAATAGATAATCGGATGTTGAATTCAAAAACAACCAAATTAAAGTTTATACAACTAAGATTCTCTTCTCGAAATTTCGTCTCTTATGTTAGCTGCTTTTTCATAATCTTCGTGCTGTACGGCCTGTTCAAGTAATTCATTTAATTCTTGAAGGCTATGCTTCATGTAAATGCGACCAGACTGATTGCTTTCTTGCTCATTGCCAAAAGTTTCGGGGTTTGAAAGAATATCATCTATTTCCTGCGAGTCTTTGTCGGCCTCTTGTGGATTTGCGTTTAGATAGATTCCGGCTTTATCCAGGATGTTTTTATAAGTAAAAATTGGTGCGTTAAATCGCAATGCCAATGCAATTGCATCAGAGGTGCGTGCATCTATTATTTCTTCAATTTTGTCTCTTTCGCAAATAATACTCGAGTAAAATACACCATCAACAAGCTTATGTATGATGACTTGTTTTACAGTAATATCAAAACGTTCTGCAAAGTTTTTGAATAGATCATGCGTCAACGGACGAGGGGGTTTAATTTCTTTCTCTAAGGCGATTGCTATAGATTGTGCTTCAAAAGCACCGATGACAATTGGTAGTTTTCTGTCGCCATCAACTTCGTTCAAAATAAGAGCGTAAGCTCCATTTTGTGTTTGGCTGTATGAAATTCCTTTTATCGATAATTTAACTAAACTCATATTTACTGAAATGAAAAGTACAGAGTACCTAATTTAAAGATTTAATTTTGTTATTAAATTTGGGTACAATTTTAATAACAAAATGGCAGACAAAAAAACTGCCTGAAAACAAAGGTACGATTATCTTGTTTTCAGGCAGCTATATTTCTTGAAGAATATTACATTACGATTGTTGTGCCTTGAATGCTTTAAATTTCTCGATTAATGTAGGAACAATGTCAAACGCATCACCAACAATTCCGTAGTCTGCCACTTTAAAAAAGGGAGCTTCTGGGTCACTATTGATAACTACTTTTATTTTTGAAGAACTTATTCCTGCAATGTGTTGGATTGCTCCAGAGATTCCTATTGCAATATATAAGTTAGTTGCTACCGGTTTTCCAGTTTGACCAACGTGTTCTCCATGAGGTCTCCAGCCTAAGTCAGAAACTGGTTTAGAACAAGCAGTTGCTGCGCCAAGGACAGTTGCTAATTCTTCAATCATTCCCCAGTTTTCTGGTCCTTTTAATCCACGACCTGCAGAAACTACGATGTCAGCATCAGCGATAGATACTTTTCCTGATAATTTTTCTACTGATTCTACTTTTACTCCAAAATCATTTTCTCCAATAGTTGGATTAAAATCTTCTTCAGTAAGTGTGGATGGAGTTTCAAAAATTCCATAAGAGTTTTTGGCGAGTCCAAGAACTTTTACGTCAGTGCTAATTTCAGTTATATTAAATGCTTTGTTTGAAAAGGCATTTCTTTTTACTTGAAAAGGAGAAGTGCTTAATGGCAATCCCACAACATTTGAAGCAAAACCAGCTTCCAAAGCTACTGCAACAAGTGATGAAAGGTAGATACTGTCTGTTGTTGATGAAAGTAAAATCACTTTAGCGCTTTCTTTTTGTGCTGCTTGTTTGATAACATCAGCATACGCTTTAGCAGTAAAACCGGCTAATTTGTCGTTGTTTACTTTTAATACTTTGTCTACTCCGTATTTTGATAATTCCGAAACATCACCAGCGTTAACTGTTACTGCTGTTACAGTTGTTCCTAAAGATTCGGCTACTTTTTTTGCATAAGAAGCTAATTCAAAAGCTACTTTTTTGAATTTTCCTTCCGCAGATTCTGCATATATTAATATTGACATGATTTATTTTTTTAAAGTTTAAAGTTCCAGGTGTAAAGTTTATCACTGAACACTGAATACTGAACACTGATTTCTAGATTACTTTTGCTTCGTTGTGTAATAAGTCGATTAGTTCATCTAGATTGTCTGCAGAAATTAATTTCACTGCTGATCTAGGTGCTGGTTTTTCAAATTTTACTGCTTTAGTATTTACGGGAGCGTCAATAGGTTCTACTATAGTTAATGCTTTACTTCTAGCAGTCATGATTCCTCTCATGTTTGGAATACGCAAGTCTTTTTCTTCCACTAAGCCTTTTTGTCCACCAATAATTAGTGGAAGTGCAGTAGAGACAGTTTCTTTTCCGCCGTCAATTTCACGAACTGCTTTTACAGCGGTTCCATCAACGGTAAGGGCAGTACAAGAATTAATAAAATTGTAACCAAGGATACCTGCAATCATTCCAGGAACCATTCCTCCGTTGTAGTCTAATGATTCTTTTCCTGCGATCACAAGGTCGTAACCACCGTTTTTTATCACGTCAGCAAGTTGTTTTGCTACAAAAAAACCATCAGTAGGAGTCGCGTTTACACGAATTGCTTCGTTTGCTCCAATGGCTAATGCTTTCCTTAAAGTAGGTTCTGTTTCTGGTCCTCCAACATTTACAACAGTTACTGTTGCTCCTTGTTGTTCTTGAAACCATATTGCACGTGTTAATCCGAATTCGTCATTTGGATTAATTACATACTGTACCCCATTGGTATCGAATTCTGAATCACCATTGGTAAAATTAATTTTTGAAGTAGTATCAGGAACGTGACTGATGCAAACTAATATTTTCATAGGATTGTTTTTTTTATTTTTCTAAAATGCTTTTACAAATTTAAAGTAATAAATTGAATAATATACTATGCGTGCATAGTTTTTTTTAGTGAGCTATTACGTTTTCGTAGCCCGGATAGCAGTGACATCCTTCCTGTGGTCTAGTTTTTTGGAACTAGACCACAGGAAGATATAGCGGATAGCCGGAAATAGCTCCTGATTATTTTACAGTAATTTATGCATAAAAGTGATTTAAAAGATTTATTTTTGCTTTTCGAAAAATACACAGATACAATATCATATATGAGAACGATACAATTTAGAGAGGCCATTTGCGAAGCGATGAGTGAAGAAATGCGTAATGATGAGTCTATATATTTAATGGGTGAAGAAGTTGCTGAATATAATGGTGCTTATAAAGCGTCTAAAGGTATGCTTGCCGAGTTTGGAGAAAAAAGAGTAATTGACACTCCTATTGCTGAGCTTGGTTTTACTGGAATTGCAGTAGGTTCAGCAATGAATGGTTGTAGACCGATTGTAGAATATATGACCTTCAACTTCTGCCTGGTAGGAATTGACCAAATTATAAACAATGCCGCTAAGATGCGTCAAATGACCGGTGGTCAGTTTAACGTGCCTATTGTTTTTCGTGGCCCAACAGCTTCGGCAGGACAATTAGGAGCGACTCACTCGCAAGCATTAGAAAACTGGTTTGCTAATACACCAGGTTTGAAAGTAATAGTTCCCTCTACTGTTTATGATGCTAAAGGGTTGTTAAAGTCTGCTATCCGCGATAATGATCCTGTGATTTTCATGGAGTCAGAGCAAATGTATGGTGATAAAGGAGAAGTTCCAGATGGTGAGTACACTATTCCAATAGGTGTTGCTGATATTAAACGTGAAGGAACGGACGTTACTATCGTATCTTTTGGAAAAATTATAAAAGAAGCTCATATCGCTGCTGAGGAATTAGCCAAAGAAGGAATTTCTTGTGAAATTATCGATTTGAGAACAGTACGTCCTATGGATTATGACACTATTTTAACGTCAGTTAAAAAAACAAATAGATTAGTAGTTCTTGAAGAGGCTTGGCCTTTTGCAAGTGTTGCTTCTGAGATTACTTATATTGTTCAAGAACGTGCTTTTGATTTTCTTGACGCGCCCATTCAAAGAATTACAACTGCTGATACGCCGGCACCTTATTCTCCAGTCTTGTTGAAAGAATGGTTGCCTAATGCAGATGACGTGATTAAAGCGGTTAAAAAAGTAATGTATAAATAATACAATTAATATGATATTAAAGCTTCATCATTCGTTCGTTTGATGAAGCTTTTTGTTTTAAATAGAATTATGAAAAAGAATTTTTTATTTACTGTGTTTCTTTTATTGATGATGACCAATGCTGTTTTTGCGCAAACAAAAGTGAGCGGTATTGTAGTGGATAAATCAGACCAGCCTGTTCCTTTTGCAAATATTGCTTTTAAAGATTCTAATGAGGGAGCTGTTGCTAATGAGGATGGTCGTTTCTATATTGAATCTACTAAAACATATACGACTTTAGTGATTACTTCTGTTGGTTTTTCAGATCGGGAGATTGCTTTGGAAAAAGCGGTAAGTTATAATTTTAAGGTGTTGTTGAAAGAAGCTGAAAGCTTAAATGAAGTAGTTATTTTTACAGGTAAAACTTCAAAAAAGAACAACCCCGCGCTGGATATTCTTAGAAAAATATGGGAAAGAAAACGTAAAAATGGATTGTATCAATTTGATCAGTACCAAATGGAGAAGTATGAGAAGATTGAGTTTGATATGAACACAATCGACAGTGCTTTTATGAAAAATAAACTGTTCAGAGGAATGGAGTTTATCTTTAATCATGTCGATACTTCTAGGGTTACCGGAAAGACGTATTTACCTATTTTTATAAACGAAACCATGTCAGATATTTATGGGGACAATAAACTAAAAAAAGTAAAAGAAAAAATAAAGGGAAATAAAAGCTCTGGTTTTAAAGGGAATCAGCAATTGCTGTCTTTTGTAAAAGATTTGTATTCAGATTATAATGTGTATGATAATCACCTTACTTTTTTTGACAAAAGTTTTACCAGTCCTATTTCTACAACGGGAATTGATGTCTATAATTATGTCCTAAAAGATAGTGCATATATTAATAAAAAGTGGTGTTATAATATCGTATTTTATCCACGACGTAAGAATGAATTGACTTTTAAAGGTGATTTTTGGGTGAACGATACGACCTATGCCATTAAGAAAATTAATATGGCGGTTACTAAAAGTGCCAATATTAACTGGGTTAAGGATATTTATTTAGAACAGGAATTTGATGTTGTGAATGATTCCGTTTTTCTATTAACCCGTGATTATTTGATGTCAGATTTTGCAGTAAATAAAAAAGAAGATTCAAAAGGACTTTATGGAAAGCGTACTTCCTTCTATGGCAATCATGAGTTCAATAAAGAAAAGCCAGCTTCTTTTTATAAAGAAGAGGTTGCTTATGCTAACGATTCTATATACAATAAGTCAGATCAATACTGGCATAAAAACCGCTATGAAAATTTAAGTAAGGATGAACTTGGAGTTTATAGAATGCTTGATACCTTACAAACGGTTAGGAAATTTAAACAGATCACAAGTCTAGTAACTGTTCTTGCCAGTGGATACGTAAATTACGGAAATTTCGACTACGGCCCTATTTTTTCCTCTTTTGGTTTCAACGAAGTAGAGGGAGTTCGATTGAGAGCAGGGGGAAGAACCTATTTTGGTACTACCGATACTTGGAGACTACAAGGCTATACGGCCTATGGCTTTAAAGATAATAAATTCAAATACGGACTTTCAGGAAAGTGGATGGTCGACAAGAGAAATAGAATTATCCTGTCAGGGGGAAATAGGCGGGATGTCGAACAAATAGGCGCAAGTTTAACTACTACAAATGATGTTTTGGGTCGAAGTTTTGCTTCTTCCTCTTTATTTTCATCAGGGAGTAATGGCAAGTTGACAAATATAAATCTAAGTAATGTTGCTGTCGAAATTGAACCTGTCAAAAACCTGACCTTTCAAACTGGTTTTTCTTATCGAACATTAGAGTCGGCTTCGCCAACATTTAGTTTGGATTACTATACAGATGCTGGACAAACCGCTACAAGAAGTGATGTAAAACAATCAGAAGTAAATTTTCAGATAGAATATACGCCAAAACGAAAAACGATTGGATACGCTGTAGAGAGAGACAATGTAGACAGCCCTTTTAGTCGGTTTTTTGTGAACTACAGTCATGGGTTTAAAGGATTACTAAACAGTGATTTTAAATATGAAAAAATCCAATTGTATTATAAACAACCTTTTATCATTGGGCCGCTAGGACGATCAAATGTGACTGTGGAGATGGGTAAAACCTTTGGTACAATTCCTCTAGGTTTGGTGAGTGTTATTCCTGGGAATCAAACTTATTTTACTATCGGTAACACCTTTAGCAACCTTAATTTCTACGAGTTTGTGTCAGATCAGTATGCAACGGTGCAATGGGATCATAATTTTGGCGGACGTATTTTTTCTAGAGTTCCATTTATGCGAAAACTGAATTGGAGAGAAATCATTGGAGTAAAGGGAGTTTACGGTACCATTTCAGATGCTAACAGAGCGATAAATGCTTCGGGTCTACAATATATTGCTCCCGAAAACGTGTATTGGGAGTATAGCGCCGGAATTGGGAATATCTTCAAAGTATTCCGGATCGATTTCGCCTGGAGAGGAAATTATTTAAACACACCAGATACACAGCGATTTTCAGTAAAAGGATCTTTTGGTTTTTATTTTTAGGAGCTATTTACTTCGTTTGTTCGCTTCGCTCGTGTCCAGCTATTCGTTGCAATCTTTTCCTTTTTAAAGAAAAAAGGAAAAGGATTTCCACTTCTATCTGGGCTAAAAAAATCAGCGCATGAAAGCAGCTATTGAATATCTTTCGGCAGTAGACCCAATTTTCAATATCATAATTGAAAAATACGGAATACCAACTAGACCAAAACGGCCACAAGGTTTTGAGACGCTAGTGCTACTGATTTTAGAACAGCAAGTATCTATTGATTCAGCCAAAGCTACCTTTTTAAAATTGAGAGAAAGGATAAAGATTTTTGAGCCGACTATTTTAGTTGAAGTAGCGGATGAAGAGTTTAGACTCCTTGGCGTAAGCCGGCAAAAATCGTCCTACATTAAGGCATTATCATTAGCAGTACTTAGCAAGAACATAGATTTAGAATCTTTGGTAAGCAAAACTACAGATGAGGTGCGTGAAGAGCTTATTAAAATCAAAGGAATAGGAAACTGGACTATTGATGTCTATTTAATGTTTTGTCTTCAAGCTCCTGATTTGCTTCCGCTAGGAGATGTTGCAGTGGTAAATACGATGAAAGAATTGCTCAATATTCACGATAAAGAAGCTATGGAGGTACATGCTGAAAAATGGAGTCCGTATCGTTCTGTTGCTACTTTTCTATTGTGGCATTATTATCTCAAAAAAAGAAAGAGGACAATAGTGTATCAATATTAGTTTCTTTGCTATTTAATGTGTAGATAAGAGCGATTTTATATTGTAAAAACAGATGGTTTGCTTATTTTTGTTGCGATTATTATAGAAAATAAAATTAAAATGACTGCAGACAAAATAAAAACTTTCGATGTTCTTATCGAAATTCCAAGAGGAAGTAGAAACAAATATGAATACGATTTCGAAATAAAAAGAATGCGTTTCGATAGAATGTTGTTTTCATCAATGATGTATCCGGCAGATTACGGATTTATTCCTGAAACTCTTGCACTAGATGGTGATCCACTAGACGTATTGGTTTTAGTAAATGAACCTACTTTTCCGGGATGTGTTATGGAAGTAAAACCTATTGGTGTTTTCCACATGGCAGATGATAAAGGACCGGACGAAAAAGTAATTTGTGTACCAGTGTCTGATCCAATTTGGAATTCATTGAATGACTTGTCAGATATGAACCCGCATTTGTTAAAAGAAATTGAACATTTTTTTCAAGTGTACAAAGATCTTGAAAACAAAACAGTTGATGTAGGTGGATGGGGAGATGTAAACGAAGCATACGATATCATTAAGAAATGTACCGATCGTTTTGATCAAATTGAAAATAAACCAGAGGGATTATTTAGTATTAAATAATAAATACCCTTGTATTTTATAAAAAAAGCAACATTCTGTTTAAGAGTGTTGCTTTTTTGTTTACATTCGTTTTTGTACTATATTGATTATTAACCAAAAACCAAAAAACCAAATTTATGAATACAATTATGATTTATTTGCCAATAGTAATGGCAATTATAGGACTTCTGTTCATGTGGATTAAAAGATCTTGGGTATTAAAACAGGACGCCGGAGATGGTAAGATGAAAGAAATTTCAGATTATATTTACGAAGGTGCATTAGCTTTCTTAAAAGCAGAATATAGGTTACTCGCTTTCTTCGTAGTGGGAGCAAGCATCGTTTTAGCAGGACTATCTTATTTTGTTCCTACGACACATATTTTAATAGTTGTTGCCTTTGTTTTCGGTGCTGTTTTCTCAGCTCTTGCAGGGAATATGGGAATGAAGATTGCAACAAAAACAAATGTTAGAACGACACAGGCGGCACGCACAAGTTTGCCGCAAGCATTAAAAGTTTCTTTTAGCGGTGGAACCGTAATGGGACTTGGTGTGGCTGGTTTAGCTGTTCTAGGTTTAACTTCTTTCTTTATCTTTTTCTTCCATTTTTTTATGAATGGAACATGGACTTCAACTGAGGACATGACAATCGTCTTAGAAACATTGGCGGGTTTTTCTCTTGGAGCGGAATCCATTGCCTTGTTTGCTCGTGTGGGCGGAGGTATTTATACGAAAGCGGCCGATGTAGGAGCTGATTTAGTAGGTAAAGTTGAGGCTGGAATTCCAGAGGATGACCCGCGTAATCCTGCTACAATTGCGGATAACGTAGGAGATAACGTAGGAGATGTTGCCGGAATGGGAGCTGATTTGTTCGGTTCTTACGTAGCAACCGTTTTAGCGGCTATGGTACTTGGTAATTATGTTATCAAGGATATGGGAGGAAGTTTAGATGATGCCTTTGGAGGTATTGGACCTATTTTATTGCCAATGGCAATTGCTGGTTTCGGAATCTTATTCTCGATTATAGGAACTATGTTAGTTAAAATTACGGATGAAAATGCTAAAGAGGCACAAGTACAAAAAGCGCTAAACATAGGGAACTGGGTTTCTATAGGTTTAACAGCAGTAGCTTGTTATTTTTTAGTACAATATATGTTGCCAGCCAATATGAAAATGGAATTCTTTGGTGAAGGGATGCAGGACATTTCCTCAATGAGGGTTTTTTATGCAACGATAGTTGGACTCGTAGTTGGAGCTGTTATTTCATCTGTAACTGAATATTATACAGGATTAGGAACAAAACCAGTGATGGCGATAGTTCAAAAATCGAGTACCGGAGCGGGAACGAATGTAATTGCAGGTTTAGCTACAGGAATGATTTCGACATTTCCAACTGTTTTGTTATTTGCAGCTGCCATTTGGACTTCTTATGCACTTGCAGGATTTTATGGAGTAGCATTAGCCGCTTCAGCAATGATGGCAACAACGGCTATGCAATTAGCAATTGATGCTTTTGGTCCTATATCGGATAATGCAGGTGGAATTGCAGAAATGAGTGAATTGCCAAAAGAAGTACGTACACGTACTGATATCTTGGATTCTGTAGGGAATACGACTGCGGCTACTGGAAAAGGATTTGCAATTGCTTCGGCAGCATTGACTTCGTTAGCCTTATTCGCTGCTTATGTTACTTTTACAGGGATTGACGGCATCAATATTTTCAAAGCGCCTGTATTGGCAATGTTATTTGTAGGGGGTATGATTCCAGTTGTTTTCTCTGCTTTAGCGATGAACTCTGTTGGTAAAGCCGCTATGGATATGGTAAATGAAGTACGTCGCCAGTTCAAGGAAATTCCTGGGATTATGGAAGGTACTGGCAAACCAGAATATGCTAAATGTGTTGATATTTCTACTAAGGCTGCACTAAGAGAAATGATGTTACCTGGAATTTTGACAATTGGATTTCCTATAGCAGTTGTACTTCTTGGGAAATTAGTTTATGGGGACAACAATCAATTAGTCGCAGAAATGCTGGGAGGATATATGGCAGGAGTTACTGTTTCAGGTGTATTGTGGGCAGTATTTCAAAACAATGCAGGAGGCGCTTGGGATAATGCCAAGAAATCTTTCGAAGCAGGAGTTATGATTAACGGTGAGATGACCTATAAAGGGTCTGATGCGCATAAAGCTGCGGTAACTGGAGATACTGTTGGAGATCCTTTTAAAGATACTTCTGGGCCATCAATGAATATATTGATTAAATTAACTTGTTTGATAGGTTTAGTAATGGCACCAATTTTAGGGAGCGGAAGTCATACCATAGCTCAGAATGCGACTTGTTGCATTACTACTGGCGCATGTACTTCGATGTCTAAAGAAGAATGTGTTGCTAAAGGTTGTACCAATGTAGCTTGTGAACATATGATGGGCGCTAAGATGATGCATGAGGTCTCTAAACAAGTGACTATTGAGAAAACAAATGTAGATGGTGTTGTTAAAGCAACAGTGACTACAGTTGCAAATGGGGAAGAAGATGTTCAAGTTTTTGAAGGGACTGATGCTGAAGTTCAAACAAAGATTGATGCTTTGAAATAGCTGTATACTTTTTTATAAATAGAAAATGCCTCGCGAAAGTGAGGCATTTTTTTATGGGCATTTTATTTTTTATATTTTTAACCAGGGAAGAAAAAGATTAAAACAATCCATTTAATTCGGCATCAATTCGGTTAATAATTATTCCTAAATCTTCTGGATTATCTACAAAATTAATATTGTCGACATCAATAATTAATAATTTTCCACGATTGTAGGTATGAACCCAAGCCTCATAGCGTTCGTTTAATCGGCTTAAGTAATCAATAGAAATAGAATTTTCATACTCACGACCTCTTTTATGTATTTGACCTACTAAATTAGGAATTGAACTTCTTAAATAAATTAATAAATCAGGTGCTTTCACCGTAGATTCCATTAATTCAAAAAGAGAGGAATAATTCTGAAAATCACGATTGGTCATCAAACCCATCGAATAAAGATTTGGCGCAAATATGTGGGCATCTTCATAAATCGTTCGGTCTTGAATTATTTTTTTTCCGCTTTCGCGTATTTGCATTACTTGACGGAAACGACTGTTTAAGAAGTAAATCTGCAAATTAAAAGACCAGCGTTCCATTTGGTGATAGAAATCATCGAGGTACGGATTATCAACTACATCTTCATAATGAGGCTCCCATTTAAAATGTTTTGCTAGTAAACGCGTTAAAGTGGTTTTTCCTGAGCCTATATTTCCTGCTACTGCTATGTGCATTACGGTGTTGTGATTTTATAATTTATAATTCCTTCAGATGTAAAAATAGATAAAATTTGGTCTTTGTAATAGAATTTTTTAAACGTTTTTTTTGAAATCTCAATTTCATGTTTTTGCTTTTTTTCCAAGTCTTCAAAAAACAGAGCATTGTTTTTTGAGTAGATATATTGAGATTCATTAATGATTTCAATAGCGTCAAAATCGGGGGTTTTACCTCTGGTTTTTATTTTTCCAAAAATATCGCAGGAATACCAATTGTTTTTGTTGTCGATCCAATAGAAGGTATTGAAATCAGTTTGATAGTATTTTAAGCTTTCTGGAAAAGAGGTGGATATTGTTTTATAGTCATTTTTAAGATAATCAAAAAGACCAATCTGTTGATCTAAAATATTGTAGACCCAAAGCCGATTTTGTGAAGCAATTCCTATTGCTGACACCGTTATAGGACTTGTGTTTTCTGAAAAATTTACTTTTTGGATCTCATTTAATTGATTGTCAAGTAAGATAGCTACATTGAAATTCTCATAGAAAACAACGATTTTTAGCGGATTTTGGATATCGACTTTCGTTATTTTTCCAAGTGAAGGGTTTTTATATTGTAATGATTCTTTGCCTTTTGTTTTATGTAAAACGTCATCTTTTATATAATAATAAAATGCAAATTGATCGTAACCAATAAAATCATCAGCAATGATATTGAGGGTGTCTGTTGTATTGGCGTAAATTTTTTGGTTTTGTCCAAAGGCAACTGAAAGGGAAAAGAGAAAAAAGAAGGCGATAAGCTTTTTCATATGGTGAGCAAAGTACAAAAAAACGTCAATAGTTTTGAATTTAAATTATAATACTTTGGTCTTGAATGTAGTAAGTGCTTATAAAAAGAAAACCAGCTCAATTTGAGCTGGTTTTCTTTTTATTTTATTTGAATCGAATTATAATCCAAAAGCTTCCTTCACTTGGTCAACAAAATCTAATTTTTCCCAAGTAAATAACTCAACTTCAACAGTTTTTGTCAATCCTCCTGGAGCAGAGAAAGTTTTTGTTACTGTTTCTGGCGTACGTCCCATGTGTCCGTAAGCAGCAGTTTCACTATAAATAGGATTTCTTAGTTTTAAACGTTGCTCAATAAAGTAAGGACGCATATCAAAGATTTCTTCTACTCTCTTAGCGATTTCTCCGTCTCTTAAGTTTAGTTTAGATGTTCCGTATGTATCAATGAATATTCCCATTGGTTTCGCTACACCAATAGCATAAGAAACCTGAACTAAAATTTCGTTTGCAACACCAGCAGCAACTAAGTTTTTAGCGATATGACGTGTAGCATAAGCGGCACTTCTATCCACTTTACTTGGATCTTTTCCAGAGAAAGCACCACCACCGTGAGCTCCTTTTCCTCCGTAAGTATCTACAATGATTTTTCTTCCTGTAAGTCCTGTATCTCCGTGAGGTCCTCCAATTACAAATTTACCAGTTGGGTTAATGTGATATTGAATAGTGTCATTAAATAAATGAGCGTGTTTTGGGTTTTTTGCAATGATTCTAGGAATCAAGATTTCCACAATATCTTTTTTGATTTTAGCAAGCATGCTAGCTTCTTCATCAAAATCGTCATGTTGTGTAGAGATTACAATCGCTTCAATACGCACTGGCACATTGTCATCGCTATATTCTAGTGTAACTTGAGATTTAGCATCTGGACGCAAATAAGGAATCTCCTTGTTCTCACGTCTCAAAATCGCCAATTCTTTCAATAATTTATGAGATAAATCCAAAGCCAATGGCATGAAGTTCTCTGTTTCATTAGTAGCATAACCAAACATCATTCCTTGGTCACCTGCTCCCTGATCTTCAGGATTAGCTCTGTCAACACCTTGGTTTATATCTGCTGATTGTTCGTGAATAGCAGAAAGAATGCCACAAGAGTTGGCTTCAAACATGTATTCGCTTTTTGTGTAACCAATTTTTCTGATTACTTCACGTGCAATGTGTTGCACATCTAAGTAAGTATTTGATTTTACTTCACCTGCTAAGATTACTTGTCCAGTAGTTACTAATGTTTCACAAGCTACTTTTGAATCAGCATCAAATGCCAAAAAGTTATCGATTAATGCGTCTGAAATTTGATCTGCAATTTTGTCTGGGTGTCCCTCACTTACAGATTCTGACGTAAATAAATATGCCATAATAAATATAAATTTAAAATTAAGGGAGGAAAAATAATTGCGGGAAAATACTAAAGAAGAGTTTCTGCTTTAGCATTTTTTCTACTGAAGATTTTTCAGCATCCATAATGAATTCGTTTCATTATGAAGAGGTTGCAATCAGTTCAAATTTTTCCTCTTGTAATTGAGTGCAAAGGTATGAAACCATTTTGAATTGTAAATTAAACTTAAGTTTTTTTTTTGATTTGGGTAGAACTGTTTTTTTAATTAACGAAAAGCTTCTTTGTATAATTATCAATACAATGCTGCTATTTAGTTTAGTATTTTTTAATAGTAAATTAATGATCTGTTTACTTATGATTAGAATCATAGATTTATTTTAGCATTACTATAACTTTCATTCGTATGGAATGATTTTTATAACTTTTTTCTGAACTGCAACCCTTTAAAAACGTTATGCATCTGATATTGTAGTATTTAAACGAGTTTATTTAGTCGAATACTTCTAGTTTGTTAAATTTGGTATAGCTTAAATCTAAGGATTCAAATATAGTCTGTTTTTTAGATTATATGTTTTATTCTATTTTTAAAACTCTAAATAACAGCTGGTTATTGCACATACATTAAAATTAAGGAAGGAATAAGTAACAATTTATAAACCATAAAAACATTTTATCATGAGAGCAAACGAAAAGGTTTTAGTAATTGAAAACACAGAATTAAGAAAGCACAACACTGGAAGTGATAAATGGGATCGTTACCTCGATGATTATAATAATTATGTTAAAGAATATAATAAGCATTATTTAAATGCACTAAAAGGGGATGAACGATCAATATCATTGTATCCCTATATGAAAGAGAAGTGGGAAGAGTTGAAAAAGCGGCTTATAAAAGCATACAACAATAAACGATTAAGTGATAGACAAATTAGGAGAGTAGTTAAAATTAACATGAAAATTGTTAAGGCGTGCTTTAAGTGAAATTACATTTTGGGATTCTCTTTATTTAAAATTTAGTATGGCGTTTCCATTTTGTAAAATAGCATAAGTACCCATATTTTTCAATTGTTTTTTTAGCGGTTGTTTAGTAGTAGCAATAGTGTAAGTTAGAAGAGATATGAAAATTTAAGCAATTTGATTTAAATAGCTTAAATAGAGGGAAAGGAAAAGCAAATGGCTAAAAATTATCATCATGAAAACATCAAAAACAACTTCGGGAAATTCAGATTTTAAATTCAGTGGGCAAAAAGGAGAAAAAGGAGAACCAATAAATAAATTAGTTCACCCTAGAATCAAAGCCAAAACAACGAACTCTTTTGGGGCTAAAAATGCTTCAAATTCACTATTGCTTCAAATGTATTGTCAAGAAAATGAAATTTTGTTTATATAGTTGAACGGAATCCTACATTAATGAAACATAATATGAGCAAAAATACTTTGTAGCATCTGTAAATAGATCTAATATTAAACTTAGCATGAAGTTTAATTAATTTTTTTATAAATAATTGATTATATGTGTTTTAACAGAAACAGCTTTAATTGTTATTTTTTGAAATATATTAGGATATATAAATTATTGTTAGCAAATTTGTTCCAAGAAAAAACCAATACAATGAAATTAAATGTGTGTAATATGTCAAAAACCATGAAGGAAAATTCCTGAGGGTAGTCTATTGCTTCAATTTAAAATTTTAAATATAGCAAAAAGCTTCCCTCAAAAAGGGAAGCTTTTTTTTGCACACTAAACAAAACCTTTTTTTTTAAATAAATAACAATTCAAAATGATCAATCTAAATTTTAAACAAATCAACCCATCAATTGTCAAATCTTTGATTTGCACAAAATCTTTGATGTGTGTTTGTTTTAGGTGATCCAAAAGTATAAGTTTATAAGACAACTTAAAACCCTTTTGGATAACTATCTAAAAGGGTTTTTAAATTATTAAAAAACAATAAAACCAAAAAACTAAAATTATGAGTATTAATAAATTTGAAACAAACGCATTACATGCCGGACATGATGTAACAAAACACGCAGGAACTAGAGCAGTTCCTATTTACCAAACATCATCCTATGTTTTTGATAATTCTGAGCACGCGGCTAATTTATTCGGCCTTTCTGAAGCAGGTTATATTTATACAAGATTGAATAATCCAACAAATGATATCTTGGAACAACGCCTTGCAGCATTAGAGGGAGGAATAGGAGCTGTAGTTACCGCTTCTGGAACAGCGGCTATCACAACAGCTTTATTAGTATTGTTGAAAACGGGCGATCATATTGTAGCTTCAAGTAGTTTATACGGAGGAACATTTAATCTATTGCAAACTACTTTGCCTAGACTTGGGATCACAACCACTTTTGTAGATCCTTCTGATCCGGCTAACTTTACTAAGGCAGCGAATGAAAATACAAAAGTGTTTTTTATCGAAAGTTTGGGTAACCCAAAGTTAGATGTATTAGATATTGAAGCTATTTCCGCTGAAGCAAAAGCGTTAAAGGTGCCTTTGATTGTTGATAACACTGTGGCTTCTCCTTATTTGCTAAATCCGATTGCGCACGGAGCAAATATTGTTATTCATTCTTTGACCAAATATATTTCAGGTAACGGAACTTCTTTAGGGGGCGTTATTGTTGATGCGGGAACTTTTGACTGGAGTAGTGGTCGTTTTCCTGAATTCACGACACCTAATGCTGGTTATCATGGTTTGGTTTATCACGAAGCTTTAGGAAACGCCGCTTTTATTGCCAGAGTTAGAATCGAAGGATTACGTGATTATGGTGCTGCTTTGAGTCCGTTTAATGCGTTCCAAATTATTCAAGGTTTAGAAACATTAGCCGTTCGTGTAAAAAGACATAGCGAAAACGGATTAGCACTAGCACAATGGCTAGAAAGTCAAGACCAAGTAGAGTGGGTAAATTATCCAGGTTTACAATCGAGTAAATATCATGACTTAGCAAAACGGTATTTACCAAAAGGACAAAATGGATTAGTAACCTTTGGTTTAAAAGGTGGTTTTGAAGCAGCTAAAAAAGTAGCAGACGACACAAAACTATTTTCGTTACTAGCAAATATTGGAGATACAAAATCTTTAATTATTCATCCGGCAAGTACAACGCATCAGCAATTATCTGACGAACAACAATTAGCTTCGGGTGTTTCTAAAGATTTGATACGACTTTCTGTAGGTTTAGAAGACATTGAAGATTTAAAAGCCGATTTAAAAGCTGTTTTTGATTCATTTTAATTGCCCCATTTTTAAAATTTATGTTAATTATTTATGTGATTTTGGGTGTGATTATTGTCAAATGTTAATATTGACCATTTTTTTAATTGCATCGATGAAATTAGCGTTAATTCATTGTGAATAATTTGGAAATTAGAAGATTAAACGTGATATTTGTTGAATAAAAATACTAAAGATGAATTTTACTATTTATAAACAATTTGTAGTCGTATCGAAGAAATTCGGGAGCTTGCAATTGCCTTAAATTATATAAAAATATAATATAGCAAGAGCCTCCTAAGATAATTGGGAGGCTTTTATTTTTAAACAAATTTCAGCTTTCATAATAAAAAAATAAATGAAGATATTTTCAAATAAGAAGATTCAGATCCTTGTCGCAACGTTTTGCGTGGAAGTCTGTTGATACTAAAAGTATAAGTTTTTATGACTTAAATCCTTTTGGTATTTTTTCCAAGAGGATTTTTTTTATACTAATATCTAGATCAAAGAATAATAATAGAAAACAAACAACTTAAATACATATATCATGAGTGCAGCAAACAAACTTTCAAGGGCATGGGGACTTCTTAGAAACATGAGGGGTAATAAAAACAGCAACAATATAATTGCAATTGATGAACTAGTTAATCCAAGATTAGGTATGAACATATCAAACGGGAAAAATGCTAAAGATATCGTTAATTCATTGCAACTTTTGATGTATTCAAAGGAAAATGATACACTTTTTATTTAATTGAAAGTTATAAGACATAGCTTTTTACACGCGAGTAATTTCTGAATTGTTTGATTCAGCGAGGTCTTGCGTTTTTTTGTTAAATATATTTTTCGCTAATAATGACAATGGTAAAAGTTTGGTTGTTATAAAAATATGTAGTTAATTTGCAGTAATAAGTTCACACACGTATTGAAATGTTATAAAGAAAGGACGAGGGATTAGACCCGATGAAGCCTTAGCAACCCTTCGAGAAATCGGAGAAGGTGCTGCATTCTACCACTCCTAAAAGTGGAAAGATAACAACAAGAATTTCTCTAGTATTTACCTAGTTTTTTCTTTCTAATATTTCCAAATACAAATCAAAATCAATAAAAGATTTGAAATTGGAAAATAAAATATCCCATATTACCATCCAAAATTTCACCACACACAATGGTGCTTTTTATGCTACCCTAAACTTAAGTTTTCAGGTTTTTGGAGCTCCTTTGCATACTGCTCCCATTATTTTAATAAATCACGCCTTGACGGGAAATTCACAAGTAATTGGGGAATCTGGATGGTGGAATGATATCGTGGGAGTAGATAAAACCATAGATACTAGAAAATATACTATTGTCTCTTTTGATGTGCCTGGTAACGGTTTTAATTCGGCTACTATCGAAAATTACAGAGATTTTATCGCAAGAGATATTGCTAGAATTTTCATCGAAGGGCTTCGCGTTTTAAAGATTGATAATTTATTCGCTCTCATCGGAGGTTCTGTTGGTGGTGGAATTGCTTGGGAAATTTTGGCCTTAGAGCCTAAACTAGCGCAAAACTTTATTCCCATCGCCACAGATTGGAAAGCGACTGACTGGTTGATTGCTAATTGCTATTTGCAAGAGAAAATCCTTAATAATTCTAAAAAACCTATTGAAGATGCGCGTATTCACGCAATGTTATGTTACCGCACGCCAGAATCTTTTAAAGAGAAATTCAATAGAGACATTAATGTGCAACTAGAAACCTTTCAAGTGGAAAGTTGGTTGAATTACCACGGCGAAAAACTAGAAAAAAGGTTTCAACTGTCGGCATATAAAATGATGAACCAACTTTTAAAAACGATTGATATTACTCGCAATCACGAGTCATTAGAATCAATTATATCTAAAGTGGACGCGAACATATATATTGTAGGAATCAATTCGGATTTATTTTTTACAGCGAAGGAGAATCGAGAAACTTACAACGAGATTAAAAAATTTAAAAATAATGTATTCTACAGTGAGATTGACTCACAACACGGGCACGATGCCTTTTTGATAGAATATGAACAATTAGACAATTTATTAGAAGTTGTTTTCAAAAATAAAAAGCAGATGAAAATAGTAAAATTTGGCGGTAAATCTTTGGCAAACGGCGATGGTATCGATAGAGTTTTGGATATTATTGAGGGTAAAATAAAACAAGAAGAGAAAATTGCAGTAGTAGTTTCGGCAAGAGGAAAAGCAACAGATGAGCTGGACGATATTCTTACTATTGCAGCCAAAAACGGGAATTACAAACCGCTTTTAGAAAGTTTCAAAACCTATCAAAAAGATGGTTTTGATAAAGTTGATTTTTCAACTGAATTTGATAAATTAGATAAGCTTTTTGAAGGCGTTAGCTTGATTGGCGATTATAGCGTGAAGATTCAAGATCAAGTTTTAGCACATGGCGAAGTGCTTTCGGCTAAATTATTGGTGTTTTTATTGAATGAACGAGGTATTCCTGCAAAACTAGCAGACACCAGAGAATTAATTATAACCGATTCTAATTTTGGCGATGCACAACCATTAGACGCTGTTTCGAAAAAGAATTTCATCCAAATTTTTAAAGAAAACAAGGATGTTGTTTTGGTGATTACTGGTTTTATTGGTTCGAATGCAAAACACGAAACCACTACTTTAGGTAGAAACGGAAGTAATTATACGGCATCATTAGTTGCCAGTTATATCAATGCCGAAGAATTGCAAAACTTCACTCATGTTGACGGAATTTACACTGCCAATCCTGAATTAGTTTTAGATGCAAAAAAGATTGAATCTTTGTCTTATAACGAAGCAAATGAAATTGCTAATTTTGGAGCGAATATTTTGCACGCCAAAACCATCATTCCGCTGTTAGAAAAAAATATCCCTCTTCGAATTCTGAATACGTTCAATCATAAAAATAATGGAACTTTAATCACGTCAAATTCTAATGCGAGCGGAATTAAAACATTATCTGTTTTAGAAAATGTTTCTTTGGTGAATTTAGAAGGAAGAGGTTTACTTGGAAAAACGGGAGTTGATGCTCGTATTTTTAGAGTAATGGGAGATAATGATATTAGTGTGAGTATCATTTCGCAAGGTTCTTCTGAACGAGGAATTGGACTAGTGGTTGCTGCTGATAAAGCAACAAAAGCAATGATTGAATTAGAGAAAGAATTTGAAAACGATTTTTATTCTAAGGATGTCAATAAGATTACAGTGGTAGACAATGTATCTGTGATTTCAATAATAGGTCAGGATTTGAGCACGTTTCACAAGCCTTATACGGCATTGATAAAAAACAAAATTGTCCCTATTCTTTTCAATAATACAGTAACGGGTAAAAACGTGAGTTTAGTGGTTAAAAAATCAGAACTAAACAAAGCGTTGAATGTTATTCATGGAGAGATTTTTGGCGTAGCCAAGAAAATAAACATTGCCATTTTCGGACATGGATTAGTGGGAGGTACTTTGATTAATCAAATATTAGAGTCAGCTGGAGCTATCGAAAAACGAAAAGATATTAAACTCAACGTTTTTGCTATTGCCAATTCTAAAAAAGTATTGCTTAATAAAAAAGGAATTAACGCTAACTGGAAAAAAGAGTTACATACTGATGGAGTTGCATATACTTTAAATGATATTATCGCTTATGCAAATGAACATCATTTAGAGAATTTGATTGCCATTGATAATACGGCAAGTGCAAGTTTTGTAGAAAATTATATTCCGCTGGTTGATAGTAGTTTTGATTTAATTTCATCCAATAAAGTGGCTAATACATTGAGTTATGGTTTTTATAAAGAACTAAGAGGTGTTTTAGAAAAAAATCAGAAGAATTATCTGTACGAAACTAATGTAGGAGCAGGATTACCATTGATTGATACTATTAAATTATTGCATCTTTCAGGTGAAAATATTACCAAAATAAAAGGGGTGTTCTCAGGAACCTTGAGTTATTTGTTTAATAATTTCTCTTCTAAGGATGTTCCGTTTAGTGAAATCTTGAAAGAAGCAATTGATAGCGGATTCACAGAGCCAGATCCAAGAGAGGATTTATGCGGGAATGACGTAGGTAGAAAATTATTGATTCTTGCAAGAGAATTAGACTTGCAGAATGAATTTGAAGAAATAGATATTCAGAATTTAATTCCAGAACATTTACGTGAAGGAAGTGCCGCTGATTTCTTGACTAAATTAAAGGAATTTGACCCTATTTACAA
Source organism: Flavobacterium sp. DW-iso2 (assembly GCF_058725285.1). Taxonomy (NCBI): domain Bacteria; kingdom Pseudomonadati; phylum Bacteroidota; class Flavobacteriia; order Flavobacteriales; family Flavobacteriaceae; genus Flavobacterium; species Flavobacterium sp. DW-iso2. The sequence goes on from NZ_JBZXDY010000020.1 coordinate 43,852, forward strand.
TAAAATAAAAAGCGAACAAAAACCAAATCACGTCTTGAGATACATTGGGGAATTATCTGGAGATTTACAGCATGACAAAGGAATTTTGGAAGTAAAATTAGTTTCCGTACCTTCGGATACTGCTTTGGGAGGATTGAAAGGTTCTGATTCGTTCTTCGAAATATATACCGAATCGTATGGAGATCGACCAATTGTAATTCAAGGCGCAGGAGCCGGTTCTGCCGTTACTGCAAGAGGGGTTTTTGGAGATATTTTGAGGTTGTCTGATAAGGGATAGAAAAGTGTTCAGTTGCTGAGTATTCAGAAAAATAAATAAAAAATCCGTTGCAATCGTTTTTAAATCCGCGTCATCCGCGTTCAAAAAAAAAGCGTGAGCAACGTTCAAAAAGTACAATATGAAAATTACATTAAACAGAGTAAATGACAACTTCCATTTCGAATTAAAAAACGAAAGAGGACATATAGTAAACGTAGACAGCCGTCCAGAATTTGGTGGCGATGATCAAGGGCCAAGCCCAATGGAATTAGTTTTAATGGGAGTTGCAGGATGTAGCGCCATTGATATGATTTCGATTTTAAAGAAACAACGTCAAGAAATTACTTCATTCAAAGCTGAGGTAGAAGGCGAGCGGGTGCAAGTAGGAGAGGCAAAACCGTTTAAAGACATCTACTTGGTGTTTTCTTTAGAAGGCGATATAAAAGAAGACAAAGCGGCAAAAGCAGCGCAATTATCTTTTGACAAATATTGCTCGGTTTCTAAAACGTTAGAGCCAACAGCGACGATACATTACAAAGTAGTTTTAAATGGAGTGGAATTAGCAAAAGTCTAATTTACCTCCTTTTAGAACTAAATACAATTCACTATTATTTTGTGAGCCTCTGAGTTTCCTTCGTGAATCTTTGTGGAACACTTTTAACAAACAACAGCATGAACGAAGAAGAATTTGGTTTTGAAACCGAAGCCATCCGCACCCAATTAGAACGTACCCAATATTTAGAGCACTCCGTACCATTATATTTAACCTCTAGTTTTGTATTTGAAGACGCCGAAGATATGCGTGCCTCATTTGCCGAAGAGAAAGACAGAAATATTTATAGCCGCTACAGCAACCCGAATACTAATGAGTTTGTAGAGAAAGTTTGTAAGATGGAAGGAGCAACTGCTGGTTTTGCCTTTGCTTCAGGAATGGCTGCGGTGTATTCAACGATGGCTGCATTATTGAAATCTGGTGATCATATTGTCTCTTCCAGTAGTGTTTTTGGAGCGACACATTCCTTGTTTGTTAATTATTTTCCAAAGTGGAACATTCAAACATCGTATTTTGATATCAACGAGCCAGAAACTATTGAAAGTTTCATCACGCCTGATACAAAGATTCTTTTTGCTGAATCGCCAACGAATCCTGCAGTTGATATTATAGATTTAGAATTGCTCGGGAATATTGCCAAAAAGCACAATTTGATTTTAGTAATCGACAACTGTTTTGCAACTCCTTATTTACAGCAACCTATAAAATGGGGAGCGCATTTGGTAGTGCATTCGGCTACAAAGTTAATGGATGGCCAAGGAAGAGTTTTGGGAGGAGTAACGGTTGGTGATCCTGAATTGATTCATAAAATATATTTGTTTTCCCGACTTACGGGACCTTCTTTATCTCCATTTAATGCGTGGGTTTTATCCAAGAGTTTAGAGACATTAGCGATTCGATTGGATAGACATTGCGAAAATGCTCTGAAAGTGGCTGAGTTTTTAGAACAGCATCCAAATGTGAATCGCGTAAAATATCCGTTCTTAAAATCGCATCCACAATATGAAATTGCCCAAAAACAAATGAAAGCGGGAGGTAATATTGTCGCTTTTGAAATAAAAGGGGGACTTGAAGCGGGAAGAAACTTCTTAGATAAAATAAAATTATGTTCACTATCGCCAAATTTAGGTGATACCAGAACAATTGTAACGCATCCCGCTTCAACAACGCACAGTAAATTATCAGTTGATGAAAGATTGGCGGTGAGTATTACTGATGGTTTAGTGCGTGTTTCTGTAGGTTTAGAAACCGTGAAAGATGTTATCGCTGATTTGGAACAAGCTTTGGCTTAGATTTGTGATTAACGAATTTTGATTGTAGATTTGGTAATAATATTTTTATCATCATTCAACAATCATAAATCCTTACAAATGCTTTCAAAGAAAACAAAATACGGAATTAAAGCGTTGACTTTTTTGGCTCGCCAAGAAGATCAAACACCTGTTGCTATTGCTGATATTGCAAAAAGTGAAAATATTTCGGTTAAGTTTTTGGAAAGCATATTATTGCTTTTACGACATTCGGGTTTTTTGGGTGCCAAAAAAGGAAAAGGTGGCGGATATTACTTAATCAAAGACCCTAAGGAAATTAATATGGCCAAGGTCTATCGTATTCTTGAAGGCCCAATTGCATTATTGCCTTGTGCAAGTCATAACTTTTATGAAAAATGTGATGATTGTAAAGATGAGGTTTCTTGCGCAGTACGCAAGTTAATGACGGAAGTCCGTGATAATACATTAAAAATATTAGAGAATAATTCTCTTGCAGATATAGCATTTTAATTCTTAAGTATAACAATAAAAGACCCTTTCATTAGATAAATAATGAAAGGGTCTTTTATTGTCAATTAATTATTTTTTAAGCCATAAAAACAAGTTTGTAACCTACAAAGAATAACATTCCTGCAATGGCATTTCGAAGTAATATATCGGGTACTTTACCACTTAACATGCTGCCGATGAAAATTCCTGGAAGCGATCCTATTAATAATTGCCCTAAAAGTCCTAAATCTAAATTCCCCATGGTAGCATGTCCTAAACCGGCAACTAAAGTTAAAGGAACAGCATGTGCAATCTCGGTGCCTACTAGTTTTGGTGTTGCTAAAATTGGGTATAAGAAAAATAAGGTAACAGTTCCAAGTGCTCCAGCTCCAATTGATGTTAAGGTTACAGTAGCACCTAATAAAACTCCAATAGCAACAGTCAATACGTTTTGCGTTTTACTCTCACTATGAAATTTATCTCCTGAATGCTTTTGAGAGAAGTTTAAAAGCTTCTTTTTGAATAAAACGGCTATGGAAGTCATTAGTAATGCCCAACCTAAGCTACATTTAATTACTGCGTTTAATGCCGAAACATCTGTTTTTATGCTATGTAAAATCCATAATGTTACTAAGGCCGCTGGGACACTTCCTAACGAAAGCCAACCTGTGATTTTCCAATTAATATTCTTTTTTTTATGATGTACATATACACCACCCATTTTAGTAAATGCCGCATACAATAGATCAGTTCCAACAGCTGTTGTAGGTGGAATTCCGAACCATAATAAAATGGGAGTCATTAGTGAACCGCCTCCAACACCTGTTAATCCTACAATAAAACCAACAGTTAAACCCGCGATGACTAATCCTATTTGAAAATCCATACAATTAATTTTTCGTCAAAATTAATAACTATTTAACAACTATCCTATAGGGAAAGTAGACTAATTGAAATATATTTTAAAAATTGAATATTAATGGAGATAGAACAGTATTATTTAGCAATAATAGAAAAGGAAGTGCCAATAGTTATTGATTCACTAATTATTGGCTTATAAAGGTCTAATGTGCTTTTTTTGAGTCTATAAGGTATTATTTTATTTAGAATAAAAAATCCAAATTTTGTTTTGTACTTTAGAAATAAGTATTACTTTTGCCTTTAAATCTACTAAACCGATAGGGTAATAGATTTTGTAATAAATAAAATAAAATGAGCACAACGATCATACAAACATTAATAGAAAAAACAAAAGACTTTTCAATAGAAGAGGCTTTTACTTTTTTAGCAAATGAATATAAAGACAAAGTGGTTTTTTCAACTTCTTTTGGACAAGAAGATCAGGTGATTACGGCTTTAATTGCTAATAGTAACGCTTCAATCAATATTTTTACTTTAGATACTGGACGTTTGTTTCAAGAAACTTATGATGTTTTTCATAAGACATTAAAAAAGTATAAAAAACATATTGAAGTATATTTTCCTGAAGCTGCTGATGTTCAAAACCTATTGAATGCAAAAGGACCGAATAGCTTTTATGAATCGGTTGAAAACAGAAAAGAGTGTTGTTTTATTCGAAAAGTAGCGCCATTAACAAAAGCTTTAAAAGGAAATTCAGTTTGGATTACAGGATTAAGAGCCGAGCAATCAGAAAACAGAAATGACTTGCATCTTTTAGAATACGACGCCAAGTTCGAAATAATCAAATTCAACCCATTATTAAAATGGTCATTGAAAGAAGTAGAGGATTATTTAGAAAAAAACAATGTACCACAAAATGCTTTACACAAAAAAGGATTTGTAAGCATTGGTTGTGCGCCGTGTACAAGAGCAATTGCAGAAGGGGAAGACATTAGAGCCGGAAGATGGTGGTGGGAATCGAGTCACAAAGAATGCGGTTTGCACCAGAAATAAGGTTCGAAGTACGAACATAGAGGTTCAAAATAAAATTTAAAAACGAATATAATTCCGTTTGCTATCGCCCTCATTCGGAGGGGGTTGGGGGGAGGATAAAAAATAAGCCATGAGTACAATATTAAAAACAAACGCATTAGAAAGCGAAGCGATATACATTTTTAGAGAAGTAATTTCTCAATTTGACAAACCAGTATTGCTTTTTTCTGGAGGAAAAGATTCAATTACTTTGGTTCGCTTAGCACAAAAAGCATTCTTTCCAGCTAAAATTCCTTTTCCGTTATTACATGTGGATACCGGACACAATTTTCCTGAAACAATTGAATTCAGAGACCGATTGGTTAAAGAATTAGGATTAGAGTTAATTGTTCGAAATGTACAAGATGCAATTGACGAGGGGAAAGTAGTAGAAGAAACCGGAAAATATTCTAGTAGAAATAGCCTGCAAACCACAACACTTTTAGATGCTATCGAAGAATTTAAATTTGATGCTTGTATTGGTGGTGCACGTAGAGACGAAGAAAAAGCAAGAGCAAAAGAACGTATTTTTTCGGTACGTGATGATTTTGGTCAATGGGATGAAAAAAACCAACGTCCGGAGTTATTCGATTTATTAAACGGGAAAATTGAAAATGGTCAAAATGTGCGCGTTTTTCCTATTTCAAACTGGACTGAATTAGATGTTTGGAGTTATATCGAACAAGAACAAATCGAAATTCCATCCATTTACTTTTCTCACAAACGTAAGGTATTCTTGAGAGACGGAATGATTTGGTCACACTCTCCTTATGTATACCAAGAAGAAAACGAAGAAATTGAAGAAAGAATTGTTCGTTTTAGAACCGTTGGAGATATGAGTTGTACAGCAGCAGTTGATTCTTATGCAGCTACAATATCTGAAGTGGTAGGCGAAATTAGATTATCAACTATATCAGAGAGAGGTGCCAGAATTGATGATAAACGTTCTGAAGCTGCAATGGAGAAAAGAAAGCAACAAGGATACTTTTAGAATGAAGTTAATTAAAATACTGTTGAGTTTGTTTTTGATGAGTATTGGGGTAAAGGCGCAAACAGAGAAAGTGGTAGACAAACAAAGTTTACTTTGGGTGCGATATTACAATCAGCTGGAATTAAATGCTAAATGGGCCGTTCACACTGAAATTGATAATAGGATTTTTATAAATCCAGTAACGCAAAACACATTTGTTAGTCGGCTTCAAATCAGGAATAAAATAACAGATAAGGTAGAGTTAGGAGCTGGGTTTGCTTATTTCTCTGTGGCAACACAAAATCCTGAAGTTAAAAATGAGTTTCATGTACCAGAATATCGAGCGCAGCAGGATGTAAGCATAAGGCAGGCTTTAGGAAAAGTAAATCTAACGCATAGGTACCAATTAGAAGAGCGGTTTATCCGCAATGCAAGTAAGTTGCAGTTAGAAGATGGAACTACATTTTACCTAAGGTTTAGATACCGAATTTATGGTGATTGGACTTTTTGGAAAAAAGATAAACGATTTTTAAAAGCGATATTTTATGATGAAATAATGATTAATGGTGGAAACAAAATTATCAAAAATACATTTGATCAAAATCGAATTTATGCAGCAGTGCAAATAGGGGTTAGTCCAAACGTTGCATTAGAATTAGGTTATTTAAATAGTTTTCAAGAAAGAGTAAACGGAGTTGATTATTTTAATAGAGATATAATTAGATTCAGCCTCATTCATAAAATTAAAATATAATTCAGATTAAAATCTGTTTACAAAATAAAAATAAAAACATTCAGATTTAAAGGTTTTTATAAAGGCAATCAATGAAACCTTAAACTTTTAAACTTTAAACAAAAAATAAAATGGAAGTTTTAAAAATAGCAACGGCAGGAAGTGTAGATGACGGAAAAAGTACATTAATCGGAAGGTTATTGTACGATACACAATCTTTGACTACAGACAAACTAGAAGCAATAGAAAAAAGCAGCAAGCAAAAAGGATACGATTATCTAGATTTTTCTTTAGCTACAGATGGTTTAGTGGCAGAGAGAGAACAAGGAATCACCATTGATGTGGCGCACATTTATTTTTCTACAGCTAAGAAAAGTTACATTATTGCAGATACTCCAGGGCACGTTGAGTACACGCGTAACATGGTTACAGGAGCTTCAACTTCGCAAGTATCTATCATTTTGATTGATGCTCGTAAAGGCGTAATTGAGCAAACGTACCGTCACTTTTTTATCAATAATTTATTGAGAGTAAAAGAAGTAATTGTTGCGGTTAATAAAATGGATTTAGTTGATTATTCAGAAGAAATCTATAATAAAATTAAAGCCGACTTTGAAGCATTAAACGCCAAAAGTACTTTTAAAGAACAAAATGTAAGTTACATTCCATTAAGTGCTTTGACTGGCGATAATGTAGTAGAATCATTGGGTGGAATGCCGTGGTACGAAGGGCAAACAATCTTAGAACACCTCGAGGCTTTAGAGCCAGCAGATGTTTATGAAAAAGGGAAAGCACGTTTCCCTGTTCAAACAGTAATCCGACCGAAAACAGAAGAGTACCACGATTTTAGAGGATATGCTGGTAAACTACACGGAAACAATATTAAAGTGGGAGATGCAGTGACTGTATTACCTTCTTTAACAGAATCGAAAGTGTCTAAAATTCACTTTTTTGATAAACAATTTGATGAAGCTTCTGTGGGATCTTCAATTACGATCGAATTAGAAAATGACATTAATGTAACTAGAGGAGACATGATAGTAAAATCATCTGAATTGCCTAAAGTTGAAAAAGACATTAATACTACAGTTTGTTGGATGGACAGTAAAAAACTCGTCCCAGGTGCAAAATATTTTGTGCAACATAACACCAATAGAGTTTTGGCTAAAATTGACAGCGTGAAAAACGTGATTGCAACTGATTTCTCAGGAACAACCGAAGCGTCTCAATTAGCAATTAACGAAATAGGAGAAGTAAATATCAAGTTAAGCAAAGCAATTTATTTTGATGCATACAACGATAATAAATCAAATGGTGCTTTTATCTTAATCGATGCAGCAACCAATACAACAGCAGGAGTAGGGTTTATTAGGTAATCCCCACCCCGGCCCTCCCCGAAGGGGAGGGAGAGATTGTCGAAAATGTTTGTAGATAAACTTGGTGGTTAAGTATTTTAGACTAGGTTATAACAAGAATCAAACTCCTCAATGGCTTTTGTCTTTTTGAAATTGAATAGTAAAGATGAATTGAAAATTCAGAACCAGAATATAACATAATAAAGCTCCTCAACGGCTCCCCCTCCTTCGGAGGGGGCTGGGGGGAGGATAATAGTAAAAATAGGTATGGAAAGTTTTAGAACCGAAATAGAGAATCCGATTGTTCAAAAAGAAATAATCGATTTAGAAAGAAAAATTGCTTTATTCAAAGATGGTAAAATTGATGAGGAACGTTTTCGTTCGCTGCGTTTAGCACGTGGTGTTTATGGTCAGCGTCAAGAAGGCGTACAAATGATTCGTATTAAATTGCCATTTGGTAAAGTAAGCAGCGAGCAATTAATACGTATTAGTAAAGTTTCTGATGAATATTCTACGGGGCGTTTGCATATCACAACGCGTCAGGATATCCAGATTCACTATGTGAGTTTAGATAGAACTCCAGAACTTTGGGCACAATTAGCAATCGATGACATTACACTTCGCGAGGCTTGTGGTAACACTGTTAGAAATATTACAGCAAGTGAATTAGCAGGAGTTGATGTAGATGAACCTTTTGATGTTTCGCCCTATGCACACGCCATGTTTCAGTTTTTCTTGAGAAATCCTATTTGTCAAGAAATGGGACGTAAATTCAAAATGTCATTTTCATCTTCAGATAAAGATACTGCCTTGAGTTATTTGCATGATTTAGGATTTATTCCAAAGATTGTTAATGGTGAGCGCGGATTCAAAGTAATGCTAGGAGGAGGATTAGGTTCGCAGCCACATCATGCCGAATTATTATCAGAATTTATTCCTGTAAACCAAATTATCCCAACAACTGAAGGGGTTTTGAGAATATTTGATCGCTTTGGCGAAAGAGCCAAACGTTTAAAAGCACGTATGAAATTTCTAATCAAAGATATTGGTCGCGATGAATTTTTACGTTTAGTTGACGAAGAGAAAAAAGCACTGTCATACCAGTTTTACGAAATTGACACAACTGATTTTGATGTTACTATTCCAGTGACTTTATTAGAAGTGCCAAAAGTAACTATTGAAGATACAGCCGCTTTTGAAGCTTGGAAAAAATCGAATGTAATTGCTCAAAAACAAGCAGGGTATTACGCCATTGGTATCAAAGTACTTTTAGGAGATTTTTATACAGATAAAGCCAGAGCATTAGCTGATTTAATCAAAAATTACGGTGCTAATGAATTGCGTTTTTCACTAAAACAAAACATTGTACTTCGAAATATAAAAGAAGAAAACCTAGCTTTCTTTTACCAAGAATTAGCCAAATTAGACTTCGTGACACTAGGTTACGATACAATTAACGATATAACCGCATGCCCAGGAACAGATACCTGTAATCTCGGAATTGCAAGCAGTACCGGAATTGCAGAAGAATTAGAAAGAGTTTTAAAATTAGAATTCCCACAATATAAAGAGAATCAAGAAATCACGATAAAAATTAGTGGTTGTATGAATGCTTGTGGGCAACACAATATGTCATCAATAGGTTTTCAAGGAATGTCTATTAATGCAGGTAAATTAGTGGCACCAGCATTACAAGTATTACTTGGAGGAGGAATCCTTGGAGATGGGAAAGGACGTTTTTCAGATAAAGTTATTAAAATTCCAAGCCGTAGAGGACCTGATGCATTGCGTTATATCTTAAATGACTTTAGTGCCAATGCGAATGGTAAATCATTTTTAGATTATTACGACGCTCAAGGCGAAAAGTATTTCTACGAATTCCTAAAGCCATTGGCAGACACAACAAATCTTGTCGATGCTGATTTTATTGATTGGGGAAATGCTGATAACTATGTTAAAGCGGTTGGAGTTGGAGAATGCGCGGGTGTTGTAATTGATTTAGTGGCCACTTTATTATTGGAGGCCAAAGATAAATTGACTTTTGCACAAGAAGCTTTCGAAGATAAAAACTGGGCAGATGCTATTTATCTTGCCTATGCAGGTTTTGTAAATGGTGCTAAAGCCTTGTTACTTTCAGAAAACCAAAAAACAAACCATCAAGCGGGAATAATAGATTTATTTGATACTGTTTTTGTAGAAACGAATAAAATTCCATTGCAATCCACATTAAAGGACTTAGTATTTCAAATCAATAAGAATGAACCATCTGAAGAATTTGCTGTAAAGTACATTCAAGAAGCAATTGCTTTCTTTGACACCATCGAAGCATTCAGACTTAAAGACCTAAAAGATGAAAAATAAAATAGAACCTCAGGTAACACTAGTAGGAGCGGGTCCGGGAGATCCGGATTTATTGACTATCAAAGGGGCAAAAGCATTGGCTGAAGCGAATGTCGTTTTGTATGATGCTTTGGCTAATGAAGAACTGTTGTCTTTTGCTCCTAAAAAAGCATTGAAGATATTTGTTGGGAAAAGAAAAGGATGTCATGCGTATTCTCAAGATGAAATCAACCAGTTAATTGTAGATAACGCACTTACTTATGGTAATGTAGTACGATTAAAAGGTGGTGATCCTTTTATCTTTGGAAGAGGAAGTGAAGAAATAGAATTCGTAGAAAGCTTTGGAATTCCTACATTTGTAATTCCTGGTATCTCATCGTCTATTGCGGTTCCAGCTTCTCAAGGAATTTCTTTGACAAAAAGAGGCGTTTCAGAGAGCTTTTGGGTGATTACTGGAACTACTTCAGCACGAAAATTATCTACAGATGTAGCTTTAGCGGCCCAATCGACGGCAACAGTCGTCATTTTGATGGGGATGAGCAAGCTGGATCAGATTGTGGCGTTATTCCAAAACGAATCCAAAGGAGCAATGCCCGTTGCGATTATTCAAAACGGAACTACGCCAGAAGAGAAAGTGGGAATTGGAACTATCGATACAATCCAGAAAGTTGTAGCGGAGAATAAATTAAGTTCGCCTGCCATAATTGTAATTGGAGAAGTGGTTGGTGATAGTAAGAAAAGAGCAGGTTTTTATAAAGAATTAAAATCAAACCACAATACAGTATTGGTATATGGAAAGGAATGAATTATATCCTATATTTTTAAAAATGCATCAAGTCAAAGTACTTATTGTAGGAGGAGGAAATGTGGGCTTAGAAAAACTTTCGTTTTTGCTAAAATCTAGTCCTAATGCTAATGTTGAGGTTGTTGCTCCAAAATTTTTACCTGAATTAATTGAGTTAGTCAATAAGCATGATTCGGTAAAACTGACCATGAAGAAATTCAAGAAAAAGATGCTCAAGAAAAGGCATATGGTTATTGCTTGTACGGATGATCTTGAAGTGAATAAAAGAATTTATGATTTATGTAGGGAAAGATATTTAATTTGCAATATCGCTGATACGCCAGAATTATGCGATTATTATTTGGGAGGAATCGTAACCAAAGGAAATGTCAAAATTGCGATTTCAACAAATGGAAAATCACCTACAACAGCCAAAAGATTGCGCGAGTTTTTTGAAGAAATAATACCAGAAGATATCAACCAAATGGTTTTGAACCTGAATGAATACCGCAAAACCCTAAAAGGGAATTTTGAAGAGAAAGTTCAAAAAATGAATGAGGTTACCGCAGCGTTAAAAAATAAATAGAGATAAAAATAAGCGAATGATAAATATCATTTGATGAAGTAAAATTCAATCGTTAATTTGCATTAAATTAGTTTAGCATAATAGAAAGTACATGAAGAATATAGAAATGATTAAAACAGATATCCTTATTATAGGAGCCGGTCCTACTGGTTTATTTGCCGTTTTTGAAGCAGGATTATTAAAATTAAAATGTCACATATTAGACGCGTTACCACAAGTGGGTGGCCAACTTTCAGAACTATATCCTAAAAAACCGATCTACGACATCCCTGGGTTTCCAGAGGTTTTAGCGGGGGATTTAGTAGATAATCTAATGGAACAAATAAAGCAATTTGAGCCAGGTTTTACACTAGGAGAACGTGCTGAAACAATAGACAAACAAGAAGACGGAAGTTTCATTGTTACCTCTAATAAAGGGACGCAAATTCATGCTTCGGTTGTGGCGATAGCGGGAGGCTTGGGAAGTTTTGAGCCAAGAAAACCACTTATCGACGGAATCAATTTTTATGAAGATAAAGGCGTGAAGTATTTTATCAAAAACCCAGAAAAATTTAGAGATAAAAGAGTCGTTATTTCTGGTGGAGGAGACTCCGCTTTAGACTGGAGTATCTTCCTTTCGAATATTGCTTCCGAAGTAACTTTAATTCACAGAAGAAATGAATTTAGAGGAGCATTGGATTCTGTAGAAAAAGTGCAGGAATTAAAAGATGCTGGAAAAATCAGGTTGATTACACCTGCTGAAGTAGTAGGGCTTAATGGTGCAGAGCATATTGAATCCGTTGTACTTGATGAAAATGGCGCAAGAAGAACCATTCCTACAGATTACTTTATTCCTCTTTTCGGATTGACACCAAAATTAGGGCCAATAGGAAACTGGGGACTAGAAATTGAGAAAAACGCCATCAAAGTAGACAACGCATTGGATTACCAGACGAATATTCCAGGGATTTTCGCCATTGGTGATGTAAATACGTACCCAGGGAAATTAAAATTAATTCTTTGTGGTTTTCATGAGGCGACATTAATGTGTCAGGCTGCCTATCAAATTATCAATCCAGGTAAGAAATATGTGCTAAAATACACAACAGTTTCAGGAGTTGATGGTTTTGACGGGACTCGTAAAGAAGCTCCAAAAGCAGTGGTTAAAGCCATTGTATAACAATTCGCATAAAAACCAATAAAAAAATATGGCGTTAATACTTGCAAGTGTTAGCGCTATATCTTTTCTTTGCAGTGTTCCTATATTTATTGATCGTTATCACGAAAGGCGGAGGGAAAGACCCAATGAAACCTTAGCAACCCTTTATCTTATAAAGAAGGTGCTACATTCTACTTTATGCTGAACTTACTTCAGTATCTAAGATAGATAACACAAGAATACTTCCATAGTATTTCTCAAACCTTTTCTTGACAACTTTTATATTATTTTTTTTAGAGCGAATGATTGGTGCTTTTTGCCATCATCCTTCCTGCTGTACGCTATATCTTTTATTCTGAACCCCAGAATAAAAGGATGCCGCTTCCATCAGGGCTAAAGAATTTATATAGTGAACTTTTGTAATTAGTAATCAAAAGTAAAAATCCCAATTCCGATTGTGATTTTCAAGAAATAAAAAGTTATGTCCAATATTCACGAAGCCATTAAAAAAAACATTCTCATCCTCGATGGAGCTATGGGAACCATGTTGCAACGCTATAATTTCTCCGAAGAAGATTTTAGAGGAGAACGTTTCAAAGATTTTCCACATTCTCTAAAAGGAAACAACGATTTGTTGTCTATAACCCAGCCACAAGCGATTCGCGCCGTTCACGCAGCCTATTTTGAAGCGGGAGCAGATATTGTAGAAACCAATACCTTCTCAGGCACCACAATAGGTATGGCCGATTACCATTTAGAAGATTTGGTGTATGAACTCAATTATGAATCTGCCAAAATAGCCCGTGAAGTAGCCGATGAATTTACAGCCAAAAATCCAGATCAACCTCGTTTTGTAGCGGGTTCAATAGGTCCAACAAACCGGACTGCAAGCATGTCACCAGACGTAAACGATCCAGGATACAGAGCCGTAACCTTTGATGATTTGCGTATTGCTTACAAGCAACAAGTGGAAGCGCTGATAGACGGAGGAAGTGATATCTTATTGGTCGAAACTATTTTCGATACTTTAAATGCTAAAGCGGCACTTTTTGCCATCGAAGAAGTCAAAGACGAACGCAATATCGATATTCCAATCATGGTTTCAGGAACGATTACTGATGCTTCAGGAAGAACACTTTCAGGACAAACAGTAGAAGCATTTTTAGTTTCGGTTTCGCATATTCCGTTATTGAGTGTAGGATTTAATTGCGCCCTTGGTGCCGATTTATTGAAACCATATCTACAAACCTTGTCGCAAAATACGTCGTTCAATGTATCAGCGCATCCTAATGCAGGATTGCCCAATGCCTTTGGAGAATACGACGAAACACCCGCAGAAATGCAAGCACAAATAAAAACATATCTCGACGATAATTTAGTAAATATCATTGGTGGTTGTTGCGGAACAACACCAGAACACATCAGGCTAATTGCAGATATTGCAAAGGATTATAAACCGAGAGTTTCTACGGCAGTGATGTAAGACGGAGTAGAACTATACTATTTTGTCATTCTGACGAAGGAAGAATCTCTACAAGTTGCTCACATAACAAAGATTCTTCGTCCCTCAGAATGACAAAGAAGAGAGAATAACAATAAGTAAAAATGGTGAGGTTAAGGCAAGTTAACTTTGTTCTACCTACGAAGTAATCTGATTTAGTGGTTTCGCTAGCGCAAGCGTCTCGCTTGTGCCCGTAAAGAGATTAAAAGTATAGATTTTAGTTTTGTCATTCCGAGAAACGAAAGAATCAGGTAGCGAGAGTGACTGATGTAATTCTTCGTTAAAGTGAATGAGGTAAATGTTATCCTGTTGATGGATAAGCTGGATGAGATTGCTACGTTCCTCGCAATGACAAAAATGAATGGGAATGACATAGAATGCACAAATCCGCGTGAGGGAACGAATAGCCCGACCCTTTTTGGGTCACGCCCAAAATAATAAGATAATAAAGCTGAACCTCCTTGGTTTTTAAACCTTGAAGGATTAAATATAAAAAAAATGGCAGAAAAAGAAACTAGAAGAAACCTTGTATTGGCGGGATTAGAGCCTTTGATCATTACGCCAGATAGCGTGTTTGTGAATATTGGGGAACGCACAAATGTTACGGGTTCTAGAAAATTCCTTCGGTTAATTAAGGAAGAAAAATACGAAGAAGCACTGAGTATTGCCAAGGAGCAAGTGGAAGGTGGCGCCCAAATCATCGATATTAATATGGATGAAGGGATGCTGGACGGTGAATATGCCATGACAAAATTCCTGAATCTAATCGCTGCCGAGCCTGATATTTCGCGTGTGCCCATTATGATTGATAGCTCAAAATGGGATATCATTGAAGCGGGATTGAAAGTCGTACAAGGAAAAAGTGTAGTGAATTCGATTTCGCTAAAAGAAGGCGAAGAAGCTTTTATTCATCATGCTAAATTGATTAAGCGATACGGTGCTGCGGCAATTATTATGGCTTTTGACGAAACGGGTCAGGCTGATAATTACGATCGTAGAGTAGAAATATGTCAGCGTTCGTATGATATTTTGGTTGATAAAGTGGGTTTTCCGCCTCAGGATATTATTTTCGATTTGAATATATTTCCGGTAGCAACTGGGATGGAAGAGCACCGATTGAACGCTTTGGATTTCTTTAGAGGAACCAAATGGGTTCGTGAAAATTTACCGCATGCACACATTAGTGGTGGGGTGAGTAATGTGTCGTTTTCATTTAGAGGAAATGATACGGTAAGGGAAGCGATGCACTCGGTTTTCTTGTATCATGCGATTCAAAACGGAATGACGATGGGAATTGTAAACCCGGAGATGTTGACGATTTATGATGATATTCCGAAAGATTTATTGGAGCATGTTGAAGACGTGATCTTAAACAGACGAGATGATGCGACGGAGCGCTTGCTAGATTTTGCCGAAAATGTAAAAGGAGATGTCAAGAGCAATGAAAAGGGAATTCAAGAATGGCGTTCGGGAACAATTCAGGAAAGACTCACTCATTCTTTAGTTCGAGGAGTAGATGAATTTATACTTTTGGATATTGAAGAAGCGCGATTAGCCGCAACCAAACCTATTGAAGTAATCGAAATCAACTTGATGACGGGAATGAATGTGGTAGGAGATTTGTTTGGTTCGGGAAAAATGTTTTTGCCACAAGTGGTAAAATCAGCTCGTGTAATGAAAAAAGCAGTGGCTTATTTATTACCGTACATAGAAGCAAGTAAACAAGCGGGAGACAAACAAGGAAATGGAAAGATATTGATGGCAACTGTAAAAGGAGATGTTCATGATATTGGTAAAAATATTGTTTCGGTAGTGTTAGCATGTAATAATTATGAGATTGTAGATCTTGGTGTGATGGTCGCTCCCGAAAAAATTATTGCTGCTGCCATAGAACATGAAGTAGACATTATTGGACTGAGTGGTTTGATTACGCCTTCGCTAGACGAGATGGTGTATCTAGCGAAAGAATTAGATAAAAGAGGAATGAAAATTCCGGTGATGATAGGTGGAGCAACCACTTCGCGTGCGCATACAGCCGTGAAAATTGCACCTCAATATAGAGAAACAGTCATTCATGTTAATGATGCTTCGAGAGCGGTTACCGTAGCCGGAAGTTTGTTAAACAAGGATAAAAAAATATATGCGAGCGATATAAGAGCAGAATACGATGCGTTTAGAGAAACGTTTTTGAATCGTTCTAGAGACAAGAATTTCTTAACTATTGAACAAGCACGTAAAAACAAGTTGCAATTAGACTGGGATAATTTTACGCCTGTGAAACCAAATAGCATTGGCGAACAGGTAATTGAAGTGGAGCTAGATGTTTTGGTTCCGTATATTGACTGGACACCATTTTTTAGAACATGGGAATTGTTCGGGAAATATCCAGCGATTTTGACGGATGAAGTAGTAGGAGAGCAAGCGACTTCGGTTTTTGCGGATGCCAATGAAATGTTGGACGTTATTTTGAAAGAAAAGAAACTAACTGCCAAAGGGATTTACGGAATTTTCCCTGCGAATCAAATCAACGATGATGATATTGCGCTGACAGATGAAAACGGAAAGCCATTACAAACATTCTTGACTTTGCGTCAACAATCACAAAAAACCAAAGGAGCACCAAATATAGCTTTGGCAGATTTTATAGCCCCAAAAGATTCTGGAAAAATAGATTATATGGGTGCTTTTTGTGTGACTACTGGTTTTGGAGTTGATGAATGGGCGGCTGAATTTGAAAGAGATTTAGACGACTATAATTCGATTATGGTAAAAGCATTGGCAGACCGTTTTGCAGAAGCCTTTGCGGAATACTTACACGAAAAAGTACGTAAAGAAGTTTGGGGTTACTCGGCTGATGAATTGCTTAGCACCGAAGACATGATTGCAGAAACCTACAAAGGGATTCGTCCTGCGCCAGGTTATCCTGCTTGTCCTGACCATTTAGAGAAACCTACCATTTGGAAGTTATTAAATGTAGAGCAAGAAATAGGAGTGACTTTAACGGAAAGTATGGCAATGTGGCCAGCATCTTCTGTTTCGGGATATTATTTTGGGAATCCTGAAAGTAAATATTTTGGACTCGGAAAAATAAAAGAAGACCAAGTGATTGATTACGCAAAACGTAGAAGCGTACCAACTGAAGTAGCTACGAAATGGTTGAGTCCCAATATAGCAGACTAGAATAGTTGTTTAAAAATTAATGTTTAAAATTACTTAAGAGAACATTAAACATTAATTTTTAAACCTGAAACAAAAAACAAAATGAAAGTAACAGAACATATAGCAGCAGCAAAAGGGAAAACATTATTTTCTTTTGAAATTATTCCGCCCCAAAAAGGGAAAAGTATTCAAGAATTATATGATAATATTGATCCTTTAATGGATTTTAAACCGCCATTTATAGATGTGACTACTTCTCGTGAGGAGTTTATTTATGTGGATAAAGGAAATGGATTATTAGATAAAAAGTTGACAAGAATGCGCCCGGGAACATTGGGGATTTGTGCTTCGATAAAGCACAAATACAATGTGGATACGGTACCACACGTACTTTGTGGTGGATTCACAAAAGAAGAAACTGAATATTTATTAGTAGATTGTCACTACCTAGGAATTAATAATGTGATGGCTTTGCGTGGTGATGCAATGAAAGACGAACAGTCTTTTGTAGCAAAAGCAGGCGGGAATAATTATGCTGTAGACTTGGTACAGCAAATTAATTTATTAAACGAAGGGAAATATTTGCATGATGTGATGCATGTCGATAATAAAGCTGATTTTTGTATTGGTGTGGCGGGTTATCCTGAGAAACATTTAGAATCACCATCGTTGATTTCCGACTTAAAAAGGTTGAAAGAAAAAGTGGATGCAGGTGCTGATTACGTGGTAACACAGATGTTTTTTGACAATGCTAAATACTTTGAGTTCGTTGCTAAAGCCCGTCAAATGGGAATCACCGTTCCTATCATTCCGGGAATCAAACCGCTTGCGGTACAAAGGCATTTGCAAATTTTACCACAAATCTTCCGTATTGATTTGCCCGAAGATTTGATTGATGCTGTAGATAAATGCAAAACGAATACTGATGTAAAACAAGTAGGAATCGAATGGGCAATTCAGCAATCGTTAGAGCTTAAAGCGGCAGGTGTTCCTGTGCTGCATTATTATTCGATGGGAAAATCAGAGAATATTAGACAAATCGCTAGTAAGATTTTTTAGGAGCTTTTTCCAGCTGTGCGCTATATCTTTTTTGTCCCGTAAAAACGGGTCAAAAAAGGATGCCGCTTCCATCTGGGCTAGGCGATTTAATATAATTATAATGGTTCATCGTAAAACAAGTTCTTTTATATAAAATTGTATTTTTTATTTAGGTTTATTTGTTCGTTAATCCTATATCATTAGTGATGTGTTTTTTGAGGGCTCGTATTAAAATCTTATATTTGAATTTATTAATGAAACAATCTCAATATGAAATATTTTTATGGTGCTTTTTTACTAGTCGCTATAACGGCAACTTCTTGTAAAAAGGAGGATACGGTACAACAAAAAGGTGACCCAAGGTTAGTAGTGCCTTTTACTCAGCAAACAAATTCAGGTATTGAGAGCCAATCAACACCTATTGCAACATCACAAAATCATAATTTATTTCATGAGAATAATACCGGAACAACACCATCGGTTGCCGCAGGTATTAATCCGGCTCATGGGCAACCCAATCATAGGTGCGACATAGCTGTGGGTGCGCCATTGAACACTCCTGCAAATGGTAGTGCTCAAGCGTCAACCACAAATAGTCAATCTCCGCAAGTGGTACCAACTACACAAACTAATGTTGTAAAAACAACAACTGCCAAAGGAATGAATCCTCCTCATGGCGAGAAAAATCACCGTTGTGACATTGCTGTAGGAGCGCCTTTAAATGCAAAGGTCGCTTCAACAAATAGCAGTACGAGTTCAGGTCAATACTCTGAGCAAATTAATGTGCCCCAAGCTTTGCCAGCATTATTATCGACTAATTCTGCAAATGACGAAACCCCTGAAGGAATGAATCCAGCCCACGGAAAAGCA
Source organism: Flavobacterium sp. DW-iso2 (assembly GCF_058725285.1). Taxonomy (NCBI): domain Bacteria; kingdom Pseudomonadati; phylum Bacteroidota; class Flavobacteriia; order Flavobacteriales; family Flavobacteriaceae; genus Flavobacterium; species Flavobacterium sp. DW-iso2. The sequence continues at coordinate 62,827 of NZ_JBZXDY010000020.1, forward strand.
GGACATCGTTGTGATATTGCAGTAGGGGCAGCTTTGCCAAAATCATAGCTGAATTTTAACACCATTCAAAAAAGCTCGTTTAATTTAATTAAACGAGCTTTTTTGGTGGGAAGTAAGCGAAGAAAGAGGTGTTATCTACTTTGTAATTTCTCTAAAAACAGCTTCCAAATTTTTATTTTTTTGATTCAATTGCAGCGTTTTTAAACCATTTGCTGTAGCAAAATCAAAAACGGCAGGACGCATGTCTTTGTCTGACAGGAAAGTCAGTTCCCAAATCATGTCATGCGTATTTTTAAAAGAAGTTAGGTTTTCTATTTTGGCAATAGCCTGTTCCTCTATTTTATAGTCAAATTCTACTTCAATTACCTGTTCTTTATCGGCAGAGATTAAATGATCTAGTTTTTTATCGGCTACAATTTTTCCGTTATTGATGATAATGACACGGTTGCAAATCGCTTCCACCTCCTGCATGATGTGCGTGGAAAGAAATACAGTTTTATCTTTTCCCGCATTTTTGATGACGTTACGTATTTCGATCAATTGATTCGGATCTAAACCAGTGGTGGGTTCGTCGAGAATCAAAACATCTGGATTGTGCAGTAAAGCGTTAGCAAGTCCTACACGTTGGCGATATCCTTTAGATAGTTGCCCTATTTTTTTATGACTTTCGGTAGTCAAGCCAGTCATTTGTAATACTTCTTCGATGCGGGATTTACTAACTTTATAAATATCGGCATTAAATGCTAAATATTCTCGCACATACAAATCCAAATACAACGGATTATGTTCCGGCAAATAACCGATAGAAAGCTGTACCGCTTTTTGATCTGAGGTTACATCATGACCATTCACTAAGGCAGTGCCTTCATCGGCAGCAATATAAGTTGTCAGTATTTTCATTAAAGTAGATTTTCCGGCTCCATTCGGCCCCAGGAAACCAACGATTTCTCCTTTTTTAACAGAAAAGGAAATGTTGTCTAATGCTTTTTGAGCACCATAACTTTTAGATATATTATTTACTTCTATTGACATGACTTAGTATTTGTTGCAAAAGTAAACAGAAAAAGGATTGATTTGTTGTTTTTTGAATACATTTGATAATGAATTTACTATTATTTGTTGTCCCGTTAGGGACGATCTATTGGTAGAATAATTTTTAATCAGGGCGATTTTGTCCCGTAGGGACTTAACAAATTATGGCAAATACATATACCCAAATACACATTCATTTTGTTTTTGCAGTAAAATTCAGAAACGGAATTATCGAATCGCAATGGAAAGATTCCTTGTATAAATACATAACTGGAATTATACAAAACAATAGCCACAAGCTTTTAAGTATAAATGGCATGCCTGATCATATTCATATTTTGGTCGGTCTTAGACCATCTCAATCTATTTCGGATTTAATGAAAGATGTTAAGCAAGGATCTTCTTTATGGATTAATGAAAATAAACTTGCGAGATGTCATTTTGAATGGCAAGAGGGGTTTGGAGCATTTTCGTATAGTAAATCGCAATTGCCAAATGTCATACACTATATTGAAAATCAAGAATTGCATCATAAAATTAAATCTTTTAGAGAAGAGTATTTTGATATTCTTGAGAAATTCGAAGTAGACTTTGATGAGAAATTTGTTTTTAAAGAATTGGTTTAAATTGGGATAGTCCCTAACGGGACAAAAAAGCGAGAATTTATTTTGTTTCTACCGATAGAAAGTTCCTAACGGAACAATTTAAGATTGAGAATTATTGATGATGAATAGTTCTGTTTAGTGTCCTGTTGGGGACTTTCTATTGGTAGAACTAACGGAAGAATTTAAGGTTGAAAATTATTGATGATTTAGAGTTCTGTTTAATGTCACGTTAGTGACTTTCTATTGGTAGAACTAACGGAGGAATTTAAGGTTGAAAATTATTGATGATTTAGAGTTCTGTTTAGTGTCCCGTTAGTGTCTTTCTATTGGTAGAACTAACGGAGGAATTTAAGGTTGAAAGTTATTGATGAAGAAGAGTTTTGTTCAGTGTCCTGTTAGTGACTTTCTATTGGTAGAACTAACGGAGGAATTTAAGGTTGAGAATTATTGATAATTTAGAGTTCTGTTTAGAGTTCTGTTTAGTGTCCCGTTAGTGTCTTTCTATTGGTAGAACTAACGGAGGAATTTAAGGTTGAGAATTATTGATGATGGAAAGTTCTGTTCAGTGTCCTGTTAGTGTCTTTCTATTGGTAGAACTAAAGGAGGAATTTAAGGTTGAGAATTATTGATGATGGAAAGTTCTGTTTAGAGTTCCGTTAGGGACTGTCTATAGGTAGAATAATTTTTAATCAAGACAATTTTGTCCCGTAGGAACTTAACAAATTATGGCAAATACATGTTCTTATTGGTAATGTATTTTATTTCTACTGATCTAAAGTGCTAAAGTAACAAGGTTAGTATTTGAAATAAATATTTATATCGTGAATCGTGATTAAAAGAATAAGATAACAAACAGTATCGTTTTCCCAATTAGATTAATATATTTATAAAAATTTAAAAACAGTATAGTATATGAGCAAAGTAACTAGTGATTCGAGTAGTTTATTTAAAACTTATAGTAGTATCATATGGCTCCTTTGCGGGATTACAGCAGGGAGTATACTGGGCTTGGTTTTTGGTAAAGATGTAGAAATTATAAAGCCATTAGGAGATATATTTTTGAATTTATTGTTTACTGCAATTATTCCTTTAATTTTTTTTACGATTGCGTCCTCCATCGCTAGTCTTGAGAAATCAGAAAAATTAGGAAAGCTCTTTGTAATTGTAATTGGAGTATTTTTAAGTACAGTTGTTATTTCGGCAATTTTAATGATGATTGGCGTATTACTTTTTCCTATTCATCAGGATATTATTATTTCTAAAATTCCATTAGAAAGTATGCAAAGTGCGAGCGGAGGCTCTCAAATTACGCAATTGCTTACCGCCAATGATTTTTATGAATTACTTTCTCGAAAAAGCATGTTGGCATTAATCATCTTTTCTTTTTTAATTGGATTTGCTAGTTTGCGTTCAGGAGAAAATGGAGCCAGCTTTAGAAGTTTTTTGAGCTCAGGGGATGAGGTGATGAAACAATTGCTACATCTGATAATGAAAACGGCTCCAGTGGGATTAGGTGCTTATTTCGCATATCAAGTAGGGATTTTTGGACCTCAATTGTTTGGTGCATATGCTAAGCCATTGGGTCTTTATTATGCAGTTTGTGCTTTTTACTTTGTAGTTTTCTTTAGTCTTTACGCATTTATCGCAGGAGGGACAAATGGTCTGAAAGTGTTTTGGAGTAATAATATTACACCTTCTTTAACCGCTTTAGGAACTTGTAGCAGTATTGCTACAATACCTGCCAATCTGGAAGCAACAGAGAAAATGCACATACCAACACATATTAGGAATATCGCCGTTCCACTAGGTGCTCCTTTACACAAAGACGGTTCCAGTATGTCATCAATTATAAAGATTGCCGTTATTTTTGCCATGTTTGGAAAGGATTTTACCGACCCACATAATTTACTGATTGCCTTGGGTATTACAATAATTGTTTCTGTGGTTGAGGGCGGGATCCCAAACGGCGGCTATATAGGAGAAATTCTTGCTATTACTATTTATGGTTTTCCAATGGAGCAGGCTTTACCGGCAGCCATGATTGTAGGAACATTAGTAGATCCGATGGCGACGCTATTGAATGCTAATGGCGACGTAGTTTCGGCGATGTTAATCACCCGAATTGCAGAAGGAAAAAAATGGCTTTCGAATACCTTGACTGCATAATCAGTTTTTGTGAATTTATTTCAAACAAAAGCGGCTGTTTTTGTTACGGAACGTGTTTATAAGCAGTTGCTTAAATATTGTTTTACACTGGGTTTATTGACTATTGTGTAATTAAAAAGTAGTTTTAGAGAGAATTCCTTTTTTGTTTGGTGAAAAATGATTTTTTTTTTGGTGGGCCCGAAATAATTGATACATTCGCATAGAATTAATACACACACAACACAAAGCATACCATGTTAAACAACCGATTTTATTTTAGCAATACTTATTATTTCTTCTGGAAAGAGGTTAGGGATTGTCGTATGGTTATTTAATTAGAAAATTAAATTGATAATTATAAATATACAATCCCGATGAAAATCGGGATTTTTTTTTGCTTAAAAGTTTGTTATATGAATGCGAAAATTGCAATACAGGGTATAAAAGGTTCTTTTCATCATCAGGTGGCACAGGAATATTACGAGAATAGTGTAGTAGTAGATGAGTGTTTGTCTTTTGAAGAATTGGTAGACAGCTTGCTATCAGGTAGGTCTGATCAAGCGGTTATGGCAATAGAAAATTCAATTGCGGGGCCTATTATTCCAAATTATGCATTAATAGATAAACACAATTTACATATTATAGGGGAGCATTATCTTAGGATTCATCAAAATTTAATGGCGCTTCAAGGGCAAAAAATAGAAGATATTGTGGAGGTGCATTCACATCCGATGGCTTTACTGCAATGTATGGATTTCCTTAAAAAGTATCCAAACATAAAATTAGTTGAGGATAAGGATACTGCCGAAACAGCGCGTAGAATTCAGGAAAAACAGTTGAAAGGAATAGCGGCAATTGCTAGTGTAACGGCCTCTGAAATGTATGATTTGGAAATTTTGGCTCCAGAAATTCAGACGATAAAAAATAACATGACCCGTTTTGTAATTATTAAAAAAGAAAATTCATTTCTGGCTGAAGAAGATATCAACAGAGCTTCATTGAAATTTGAATTAGATCATAAACGAGGTAGTCTGGCAGCAGTGCTAAATGTAATGAGTGATTGCAAAATGAATTTAACAAAGATTCAATCCTTGCCAAAAATTGAAACGCCTTGGAAATATTCTTTTTTTGTGGATGTTACATTTGAAAAGTATGCTGACTATGCAAAAACAAAATCGCTATTAGAAATTATGGCAGAATACTTTAAAGTTTTAGGGGAGTATAAAAACACGAAGCCATAAATTATTAAGGAATAAAAGGTAAACGATAATAAAAATATAAAGTTCCCATTTTCCAGAAATGGCTAGGGAAAGGAAAATACAAACAACATGATTCAAGTAGCAAAACGTTTAGATATAATTGAAGAATACTATTTCTCTTCTAAATTGAGAGAAGTAAGGCAATTGGCTTCAGAAGGAAAACCGATTATCAATATGGGAATTGGAAGTCCAGATTTACATCCGTCACAAGCTGTTATTGATGCTGTAAAACTGGCAATGGATGATGAAAACGCACATCAATACCAGAGTTATCAGGGATTGCCAGAATTGCGAAAAAGTATGGCTGATTTCTATCTGAATAATTATAACGTCGCTTTGAATCCCAATACAGAAATTTTGCCTTTGATGGGTTCTAAAGAGGGAATCATGCATATTTCATTGGCTTTTTTAAATGAAGGAGATGAAGTTTTGATTCCGAATCCCGGATATCCAACGTATACGTCAGTAACAAATTTAGTGGGAGCGGTTCCTGTTTATTATGATTTAAAAGAGGGTACGAATTGGGAACCTGATTTTGAAGTGTTGGAAAAATTAGATTTAACTAAGGTAAAAATTATGTGGATTGGTTATCCTCATATGCCAACAGGTGCTAGAGGAAGTATCGCTTTATTTGAAAAGTTAGTGGCTTTCGCCAAAAAACATGAAATATTGTTGATCAATGACAATCCATATAGTTTTGTTTTGAATGACAAACCGATGAGTTTGTTGCAAGTGGAAGGAGCTAAGGATGTTGCGTTAGAACTTAATTCTTTGAGTAAAACCTTTAATATGGCAGGTTGGAGAGTAGGAATGGTTTTAGGAAATGCAGAAGCCATTGACGCTATTCTAAAAGTGAAAAGCAATATGGACAGCGGTATGTTTTTCGGTATACAAAAAGGAGCGATTGCTGCCTTGAATAGCGATAAGTCGTGGTTTGACTCGATGAATGTAATTTATAAGAAACGCCGTATTTTGACGGAGCAGTTAGCCGAGAAATTGGGTTGTAAAGTATACAAAGAGGGAGTTGGCTTATTTGTTTGGGCTAAATTACCAGAAGGAATAGCATCGGCAGAAAAGTTTATTGATCAGATTTTACAGGAGAAATATATTTTTATCGCCCCAGGAACCATTTTTGGAAGCAATGGAGAAGGATACATTCGATTTGCATTATGTGTGAAAGAAGAAAAAGTACAGGAAGCAATTGATAGATTTTGATCCTCCCCCCCAACCCCCTCCGAAGGAGGGGGAGACGATGTGGATGTGCTTGTGAAATATTGGGATTTATCGTGGTCAATGACAAAGGTTTGGTTGTAAACAAAAAGCCCTAGCCCTGATAGCAGTGGAAATCCTTTAATGCCGGGGTTCGGCAGTAAAGATTGAAACGGATAGCAGGAAATAGCTCCTGATAAAAATTGGGATAATAGTTAAAATTCATTGTTGTCCGATAAAAAAAGAAGCCAAAAAGATGGCTTCTTTAAATGAATCGTAAATTTGTGTTTCGACATA
>NZ_JBZXDY010000021.1:0-69298 GCF_058725285.1 Flavobacterium sp. DW-iso2
GAAGTAAATTACTTTCTGCTTAACGATATCAGAGTAAATTTTTCAGCGCAAAATTTGGCAACAATATGTATTGCAACTAGTATATAACATCAAATATACACCTCTTTTTACTGTTTTTATAACAAACATTAATATTTTTCTGTCATTTTACTCTATTATCTAAAAAGAAGGATTAGGTGAACTGCATGAAAAAAAACCATTACCCTACTTCTTCAAGCATAGCAATGGTTTTTCCTTTATAAAACAGCAAAAGTACTATTTCATTTTTTGTCTTTTAACCGGTTTTTCTAATGGTTCGTTTTTGTTTTGCAACAAATAATTAGCCAATAGTTTCTCGATCAATTCGTCCTTAGTCAGATGATGAAAAACAGTTTTTATTTTTGTTTTCAATTCCGCATCCACTTCATGGTTGGGTTTGGTTTTGAATATTTGTTTTGCCCATAAAAGAGTGTTGTTCTCTTCGATACTTAGCGCGCTTGGTTTTTTAAATTCAGTGAATTTGATTCCCAGTTCTTTTTCGAAGTCGGCTATTTCTTTTACCTCTTCTTCTTGTAGCACTGTTAATGAAAGTCCCTTTGCTCCTGCTCTGGCTGTTCTTCCGCTACGGTGTACATAAGCTTCGTAAACATCAGGCAAATGGTAATTAACCACATACGAAATTTCCTTTACGTCAATTCCTCTAGCAGCTAAATCTGTCGCTACTAATATATTGATGTGTCCTTCACGAAATTGCTCCATGATACGGTCTCTAATTCCTTGTGACAAACTACCGTGCAAGGCTCCTGATGAAAAACGGTTGATTGCTAAGTTTTTAGCTAGTTTATTCACCGCTGCTTTAGTCTTGCAAAATATGATGCCACGTTCTCCTTCTTTTGAATTCAGGAAATGCATTAAAACATCTAGTTTTTCAATAGGATCTACTACGATATACTCGTGATCAATCCCTTGATTTCCTACTGTTTCCATATTAGCACTCACCTGAACTACGTTTTTATTCAAGTAGTTTTGGATGAGCTGTTTTATAGTTCCCGGCATAGTAGCTGAGAACAATAATGTTTTGTGTTCCTTTGGTAATTCGGCAATAATTTCATCCAGGCTTTCTTTCAAGATGGTCACCATTTCATCGGCTTCATCTAAGACAAGAAATTTAGTTTCTTTAAGATTTATTGCTTTGCGCTGTATTAAGTCAATTAAACGACCTGGTGTGGCTACCACAATATGTGTGGGTGCAGCTAGACGTTCGATTTGCGGTTTTATTGGGATTCCACCGCAAGTCGCTGCAATAGAAACTTCTGGAAGGTATTTTGCAAAATCTTCTAAGTTTCTAAAAATCTGATGCCCTAATTCCCTTGTAGGAACCAGAATTAGTGCCTGTACCGTAGGCAAAGAGGTATCTATTAATTGTAAAAGAGGCAATCCAAAAGCGGCTGTTTTTCCGGTACCTGTTTTAGCAAGTCCAACTAGATCAGTGGTGTTTGCTAAAAGTAGCGGAATTGCTTTAAGCTGAATTTCTGTGGGTTCAACAATATTCAATTCGGAAATTGCTTTTAGAATTGGTGCTGAAATCCCTAAATCAGAGAATTGTTTTGGCATTTTTTTGGATTTATTATTTTATAAAAAATAGTTATTTTGTATGCTGGATTTCTAGCCCTGATAGAAGTAAAAATCCTCTTGTGCCGGTGTTCGGCACAAGAGATTGAAACGAATAGCAGGATTAGCTCCTTATATTAATCTTCATCAGGTTCGTTCATGATTTTCTCACGATACTTCTTCCCGATCATTAATGTCATTTTTAATTTGTAATCATCAACTAGCCATTCGCGGTAGTTTTTACTGCACTGGCTTAGACATTTAGAATAGCGTTTGATACGGCATTCAATATCGTCGTCCAGTTCGCGTGACAATGATTTCGCTTCCTGCAATGTTTCTGTATTATCGACACACATCGAAGAATGTTGCTCTAGCGATTTGTCTAAAACTACTTTTGAACGCAGGTTTTGGGCAATGATTAGTTTGTGCTCTTCATCGACATCAAATCCTACTTCGGCAGTTTTACTAAACTTTGCGCGCAATTCTGGTGGCATAGAATACTTGAAATACAATTCTATCTCGGTATCATCACGTAAATTTTCTAAGTAAAACTCGGGTGATTTAAAGATATGTTGCCAGTTTACAGGCTCACTCCACAAACCGAAACGGGCTGCATTATTTCCTAAATCGATTACCGTAAACATATCCTTGTTAGGCAGTTTTCTAGAACCACGACCAATCATTTGATAGTATAAAGTCAACGATTTTGTTGCTCTGTTTAAAATAATGGTATCCACGGTAGGCTCATCAAAACCAGTGGTCAGGATCCCAACCGAAGTCAAAATCGCATCTGGGGTTTTCTTGAACCACTGTAGAATATCTTTACGTTCTTCAGCGCTGCTGGTATTGTCAAGATGACGAATAGGATAGCCTGCTTCTCTAAACGTTTCATAAACGTATAGGGACGTATTAATTCCATTATTGAAAATCAGCGTTTTTTTACCTAATGATTTCTCTGTATAGGCATGCAATAATTTCTCTTGCATGGCCATATTAGTATACAAATCATCAGATGATTTCACGGTGTAATCTCCGTTAATACCAACTTTCAAAGAAGTTAGACCTACATCATAACTGTAGGTTGTTGCTTTTGCCAGGAAACCATTTTCTATTAAGGAATTGATGGTGTCTCCTACGATTAATTCATCGTAGCTTTCGTGCATTGGCAGTTTTATATTTGAACTCAAAGGGGTTGCTGTAACTCCTAGAATAAAGGCATTTGTAAACGAACTCAATAATTTTCTAAATGAGTTGTAATGCGCCTCATCAATAATAACCAAGCCTACATTATCTAAATGTAGTTTCTCGTCGTTGATACGGTTTTTAAGCGTTTCTACCATGGCCACAAAACAAGAATATTCGTTTTGGTCTGGAAGATCTTTTACCTTACTATTGATGATTTTGTTTTTTACGCCAAAACCTTTTAACATCTTAGAAGTTTGTTTACACAACTCAATTCTGTGTGTTAAAACAACTACTTTATTGTCACTTTTAGATAAATAGCGACGAACGATTTCAGAGAATACAACCGTTTTACCACCACCGGTAGGCAGTTGATACAACAGGTGATGTTGCTTTGGTGCATTGTCTATCCGTTCAAAGATGGAATCAATATCCCCTTTTTGGTATCCATAGAGTTCTTTTCTGTCTTCTTTTTCTATTTCTATAGTATTTTCAAACATTGTTTTTTGTTGGGTTTTTGCAAAAATACACCTAAAAAACAGTTATTATGTTATATTTATTTAAAAATATAGGAATGGATTGAGGAAATTTCTGTTATGAGAGAAGTATTAATACTCGAATCTCTCGATGATTGCGTCAAATTCTGGTTCGTTTTTCCATTTTTGTGTAATGGTTTCTTGATGAATAGTATTGATTCTGGTTTTGAATTCGTTAAGAATCCCATTTGCAATCATAAAAACCACTGCTTGTTCAAAGGAATTGAACATACTTTTAAAAAAGAGTTCTTGTTTGATCGTATTTTCAGAGGAGAAAGCTTGTGCGATTTCTATATTATACAGCATTACATCTGCTATTATAAATGGGTCTACGCCCAAAGTGATAAAGTGCTTGATGTACTTCTGGGCAACGGAACGGCGCATTTTTGGCTTTTTGCGTTTCTTAGCAGTCGTTTGAATTGGGAAATATTCATTGGAAATTTTAAGCTTGCATTCCTGTAGCAGCGTTTCTTCCTTTGGATTAAACACAAAATTATAATACACTTTTACAGGGCTGAATTTCTCATATAATTCGAGAATCTGCTCTTCAAGCTGCTCTTTTGTCAGTTGGTTCAAGTATTTTTTTAAATCGCGTTTGCTCATTTTAAAAGTTTCAGATTACAAAAGTAAAAGAGTTTAAGATGGAATACCTATAAAATCAATCATATTACTTAATTTTGCCCTTTAATACTAAAAATAAAGTAGATGCTCAAATTTTTTAAGGTGGTAGCGATTCTGGAAGGAATCTCTTATTTGGTTTTATTTTCGAATATGTTATTTATCAAACCTAATAATTTTGAATTATATCATCGTTTGTTGTATCCTATAGGAATGAGTCATGGTGTATTGTTTATAGGCTATGTAATCTTGGCTTTTTTATTAAGAAAGCCTCAAAATTGGGATTTTAAAACTTTTTCTATTATCCAATTAGCTTCTCTTGTCCCATTTGGTACTTTTTATATAGAGAAGAAATACTGTGTAAATGCTTAAATTCATCGAAAAAACATTCACTTTTTTTTATCCGATACTCCGTAAATGGGGCATGGGATACAGTTTTGCATCCTATCTAAGTCTGTTTCTTAATATAGCCTTGCTTTGTATTGTGGCCTACAGTATCTATGTGGTGTTCCGACTTTTGTTGGTGACCATCATGATTTTTATAGCGCGCAAAACCAGAACAAAATTTGATGATTTATTGGTCACTAATAAAACGGCTAAATACATAGCGCATTTAATTCCGTTGTTGTTCATCTACAAGTCAGTTCCTGTTATTTTGGAGCGTTATGAATATTGGGAAGGTGTTTTTGGAAAATTAGTGGGAATTTATATCGTTATTTTAGTACTTTGGATTATTCGTACCATTTTTAATGCCTTACGGGATTATCTAAAACTAAAACCCCGATACAGCGATAAACCCATCGATAGTTTTATTCAGGTAATCATGATTCTGTTATGGATTGTGGGGATTATTATTATTATATCTAGAGTATTCGAAATTGGTCATACAGAGCTTTTAACGACTTTTGGAGCCGTATCTGCTTTGATTATATTAATTTTTAGGGATATTATTTTGGGTTTTGTAGCTAGTGTCCAAGTGTCTATAAACGATATGATTCGAATAGGTGACTGGATTACCATGGCTAAATTTGGTGCTGACGGAGATGTAATCGAAATCAACCTAACCACGGTAAAAGTTCGAAATTTTGATAATACTACTACTACCATTCCAACGTATAGTTTGAGTTCTGACTCTTTTCAAAACTGGCGTGGGATGCTTCATTCTGATGGGCGACGTATAAAAAGACATATTCTGATTAAAACCAGTAGCATCCATTTTTTAAAGAATGATGAGTTAAAAGAACTAAAGAAAATCACACTCATTAGTGACTATATTGATAGCCGTATGGCCGAGGTTGATCAATATAATTTTGATAATTCTATCGATAAATCACTCGCTATAAATGGTCGGAATGTCACTAATTTAGGGTTGTTTAGAAAATATATTACACAATATCTTAGCAATCATCCAGCCATAAACAAAGACTTGCTTCTACTCTGCCGTCAACTGCAATCGACAGCACAGGGTGTTCCTTTAGAGGTCTATGCTTTTACAAGTGACAAACAGTGGCAAAACTATGAATATATTATGTCTGATATCTTTGATCATATTATAGCCTCAGTGCCTTATTTTGGTTTGGAATTATATGAATTGCCTTCTAACAGTGACTTTCTTCAATAGATAATATTATTAATCCTTTTGCAAAAATGATGGAACTCTATAGCTCACGATTAAAACTAAGGTTGATTGACAGCGCCGATTTAAATGCGATTCATATTTTGCATTCTTTAGCGGAAACCGATGAATTTAATGCGCTGGGAATTCCTGAAGATATTGGCGAAACCAGCCGTACAATCGAGGCTTGGATAGTAGCAAATAAAGAAGCAGAAATTCAAAGCTATACCCTTGCAATTGAAGAAAGTAACACGAATCAATTCATTGGTTTATTTGGACTTAAATTAGGAGCCAAAAAGTACCGAAGAGGAGAAGTTTGGTACAAATTACATTTAGATCATTGGGGAAAAGGATTTGGAACAGAAGCGTTAAATAGGGTTCTCGATTTTGGTTTTGATGATTTAAATTTGCATCGAATACAGGCAGGTTGTGCCTTAGATAACATGGGTTCTATCAAAGTGCTGGAAAAGGCTGGAATGCTAAGAGAAGGACGGGGAAGACAACTACTACCATTGAAATCTGGTTGGTCTGATAATTTTGAGTATGCCATCTTAGAAACTGACGAACGAAAAAAAGCCTAGGACTGCCACAGATTCACAGATTAAAAATATGATTTTTGAAAATGGATGAATCTAGTTACTATTTAAGGAATAACTTTGGGCTCTCCACTACTTAATTTTTTGCGTTTTCGTCGAATAAACTACAGCCGATTTTTTATAAATTCAATCTCTGTTTTTCCGTGTGCTTTAGGCTTTCCGTCTGCTCCTAAGTTGACCATCGTGGTACTGGCTATTGAAATAATCGTTTCACGGGTCATCATGTTCCGAACCTCACATTTTAGCGTAAGGGAACTGTTTCCAAACTTTACCACATCAATACCAATTTCGATGATATCTCCCTGCTTTGCGGAGCTTCTAAAATTAATTTCCGACATGTGTTTGGTAACCACTCTTTGGTTTTCTAATTGAATAATAGAATATAAAGCTAATTCTTCATCTATCCAAGCTAACAATTGACCCCCAAATAAAGTTCCGTTTGGATTGAGGTCTTCTGGTTTTATCCATTTTCTGGTATGAAATCGCATATTTTTTATTTAATAATGCGAAAGTAACCTATCTCCGTCGATTTTTTTATAATTTTAAAGAAAAAAAGATGGACTCAAGAGATGTTTTTTTAAAAGAATTCCGTGGAGGAACAATTGGAAGTGTTAGTATGCAATCCTCTTCAGAGGAAATGTTCCAAAATGAGGTACTACGACCAATCTTAAAGCTGCAAAATGATTTATTTATTGCTTCTTTCAGAAATTATTCAACGAAATATAAGGGGGATTTTTATTCTCAAACCACCGAGAAAAAGCTGGCTACAATCGAAAATGCAATTCAAAAAGATATTAAATACCGAAATGCATTAAAAGGTATGGTAATAGGACTATTCACTGTAGAGGAATACTTGTTTTACATCAAGAACTCATCAAATCTCAACAAAAGAATGATGAGCATGCTTATCGAAAGATTAAAAAGTCAGATTCAATTATTTGAAGTCGATTCTACAGAGAAATAGAGTCTGTAAAACATTGATTTTATAGAAATTAGCTTTTTTTAATCTAAATTCACGAAGTGCTCTGGTTTGTTTTATTTTCAGATTCTCATAAAAATCAAGCTTTAAGTTGATAATTATCAAAATGTAGAATACTTTATATATTCACGCTATTTTATATGTAAAAAAAGGAATTTTATAAGTAATTTCTACTATTTGCATAAATATTTTCGTTATTATTGTTAAAAGCAAAGTATATGAAAGAAGAATATTTCAAGTGGTATTCTCCACACCTAAATAGAGAGATTGAGATGCTAGTTTTTGGACATTCCGGGTACCCAGTGGTCTTATTTCCCACTTCAATGGGAAGTTATCATGAAAATAAAGACATGGGCTTGATTGAGTCAGCTAAATGGTATATCGAGCAAGGATTAATACAAATATTTTGTCCAGATAGTATTGATAAAGACAGTTTCTATAACAAACAAATTCACCCCATTCATCGCATCGAAAACCATGTTCGCTACGACAAAATGATCTGTCACGAAATTGTGGAAAAAGTTAAAAACAATTCGCCGTCAGGCAAGGTTGCTTTAGCCGGTTGCAGCTTTGGCGGATATCATGCCGCTAATTTTGCTTTTAGACATCCCGGTTATGTTAGCCATATGTTTTCGATGAGTGGAGCTTTTGATATAAAAAGTTTTCTAGATGGTTTTCATAATGACGATGTTTTTTATAACAGTCCTGAGGATTATTTATATGGATTAGACGACCCTGAATTATGGAAAATGGACATTGTTCTGGGAAGCTCTAATTGGGATATTTGTTTTGATTCTAATTTAAAATTAAGCAAAGTTTTAAGCGAAAGAAATGTACACCACTGGCTTGATATTCGTCAGGATAAAAAACATGATTGGCCTTTATGGAAGGAAATGTTTGCACATTACTTATCCCGAATCAATTTTTTTTAGAAACAGAAATTAAATGTAAAAAGCACAATTATATTAATAAGGTAAAATAGATAAAAATGAAAAAAATTGGAATTTTATTTGGAATGGAAGATACCTATCCTCAAGCTTTTATAGACCGTGTTAATTCAAAAAACGAAAAAGGAATTGTTGCAGAAGCAGTTTCTATTGACAAAGTAGTTCAAAATAAAGATGGAGAATATGCGGTCATTATTGACCGTATTTCTCAAGATGTTCCTTTCTATCGTGCGTATCTAAAAAATGCCGCTTTAACCGGTACAAATGTCATCAACAACCCTTTCTGGTGGAGTGCCGATGATAAGTTTTTCAATAACGCATTAGCCGATACGCTTGGAGTACCCTTACCCAATACGGTTTTGTTACCTTCTGCAGAACACCCAACAGACACGACAGCTAAATCGTTCAGAAACTTACAATACCCAATGGACTGGGAAGGAATATTTGATTATATAAAGTTTCCTGCTTACATGAAACCCTACGCTGGTGGTGGTTGGAAAAATGTCTATCGTCTTGAAAATAAAGAGGAATTCTGGGAGAAACATCAGGAAACCAAACAACTGGTGATGATGCTTCAAGAAGAAATAGTATTCACTGAATATTTTAGAGTGTATTGCTTAGGCGGTAAAGCGGTTAGAATCATGCAATATGAACCAAGAAATGCTCCTCACCTCCGTTATGTAATTGACGGGCCTCTGGTGGATAAAAAATTACTTGCAACTGTAAAAGACTACACATTAAAACTTTGTAAAGGTTTAGGGTATGATTTTAATACTGTCGAGTTTGCAGTGCGTGACGGTATTCCTTATGCTATCGATTTTGGTAATCCAGCACCTGATGCAGAGTTAACCTCAGTAGGTGTAGATAATTTTGAATGGGTAGTAGAAGAGTCGGCTAAAATGGCTATTGCTGCTGCAAAAAAACAAAAGCCTGGAAAGATGAATCTGACTTGGGGAACATTTATGAAAGACGCGGTTGCGGGCAAATAAATTTCTCAGGAACCGGAAGTCCTAGCCCAGATAGCAGCCAAAATCCCAGCTCGTTTTTTAACGAGACGGATTGTATCGAATAGCTGGACACGAGCGAAGCGAACTGACGAAGTAAATTGCTCTTAAAAAAACTCGAAAATGAAAAAACTACCTGCTTTTACCCTTGGTGTTGAAGAAGAATATCAAATTATAGATCCTGAAACAAGAGATCTGCGCTCGCATTTGTCTAAAATTGTTGATGGAGCTAAGATTATATTGAACGAACAAGTAAAAGCAGAAATGCACCAGTCTGTCGTGGAAGTTGGTACCAATATTTGTACGAATGTAAAAGAAGCCGAGAAAGAAATTAAATTCCTGCGAACAAAAATTGTTGAATTAGCAGATAAACAGGGATTGATTGTAGGTGGAGCTGGAACACATCCTTTTTCGAAATGGCAAGATCAACCTATCACAGATGATCCAAGGTACCATACCATTGTGAATGAATTGCAGGATGCGGCACGTTCCAATTTAATTTTCGGGATGCATTGCCATGTAGGAATCGAAAACCGCGAAATAGGCTTGAAATTAATGAATCAAGCCTGCTATTTTTTGCCTCACATATTTGCGCTTTCTACCAATTCTCCTTTTTGGGAAGGCCGGCAAACGGGTTATAAATCCTTTCGAACAAAAGTTTTTGATAAATTCCCAAGGACCGGATTACCAGAATATTTTGATTCAGTAGCATCTTATGATAATTTCCTAGAAACTTTGGTAAACACCAATTGCATTGATAACCCAAAGAAAATTTGGTGGGATTTGCGTTTGCATCCCTTTTACGATACCATTGAATTTCGCATTTGTGATATGAGTTTAACCGTTGAGGAGACCATGTGTATTGTCGCGGTCATACAGGCGGTTGTGGCTAAGTTGTATAAGCTAAACCAACAAAACATGAGTTTCAATATTTATAGAATTGCACTCATAAAAGAAAATAAATTCAGGGCTTCACGGTACGGAATCGAGGGGCATATGATTGATTTCGGACTTCAGAAAGAAGTAGAAACAAGAGTGCTGATTCTTGAATTACTAGATTTTGTAGATGATGTGGTGGATGAGTTAGGAAGCCGTGAGCAGATTAATTATGTACATCAGATTTTGAAAAATGGAACTGGAGCTGCCAAACAATTAGCGGTATTTGAGAAAACGAATGACCTAGCAAAGGTGGTTGATTTCATAACTGATGAATTCACTAAGGGCTTGTAAATTATTAGATTATCTTTGTAGCCTACTTATAATAAAGATTAGCCCATGAATAAGAAAAAAATAACAATTGCTCTCTTGGATATGTACGACGGAGTGCCCAATCAAGGAATGCGCTGTATAATTGACATAATAAATAGATTTAATCCTTTGGTAAGTTTTAAAATTTATGATGTTAGAGGAAAATGCGAATTGCCCGAAATTGATCAGTACGATATTTATATTTCTACAGGAGGCCCGGGAAATCCATTAATTGGTGACGGAGCCTGGGATACAAAATACTATACTTTTATTGATGCCTTAACAAAATGGAACCTTGAAAATCCAGTAAAAAAGCATGTCTTGTTCATTTGTCATTCCTTTCAGATGGCTTGTAAACATTTTGGACTTGCTGAAATCACCAAAAGGAATGATACTTCGTTCGGTGTTATGACAATCCATAAAACGAAAGAAGGTCAAACTGATCCGCTTTTTGAAGGCTTAAGCGATCCTTTCTATGCTATTGATTCCAGAGATTATCAGGTGGTACAGCCTAATTTAAGTGTTTTTAAGAAAAAGGGTGCTAAAATCATTTCCTTGGAAAAAATTAGAGACCATGTGCAATACGAACGCGCGATTATGGCCGTCCGATTTACGGATTATTTTGTGGGTACACAATTTCATCCTGAAGCAGATCCAATAAGCTTTGTTTCTCATCTGAGAAATAAGGAGGCCAAAGAAAAAATAAAAGAGATGAAAGGGAAAAGAAAGTTTAGAAATATGCTGGAAGATTTATTGGATGATGATAAGATCTACAGAACAAATGAAACTTTGATTCCGAATTTTCTACGCACTGCTATAAATGACTTGATGAAAACAAAAAAGATGATGTCTAATTAATTCCTTTAACTTGTATGATTTCAAAATATCGAAAACTATTCAATGAGCAATTCACAGAAAATAAATATCAGCAATTAAAAGATGATATCGCTTCTGACTTTGATTACGAACCGACTTTTCGAATTGGGGAAACTCCTTTTTTTATATCTAACGAGCTAAAAGAGCAATTAATAGAAGGTTGTAACGAAGTTGTAGCTTTAATTGAAGACGATAACTTTAAGTCGTTAACAGAAAAAGCATTAGAACTAAACAATAAAGTTCCTAACGAAGATGGGCACACTTCTTTTTTGGCCATCGATTTTGGAATTTGCGAGGAGGATGGTGCTGTAATTCCGAAGTTGATAGAAGTGCAAGGATTTCCTTCTTTGTATAATTATCAGACTAATTTATATGATAAGTTTATAAATCAGTATCCATTTCTTAACAAGTTGACTCCGTTCTTTAATGGTATCAATTCACAAGAATACTTGAAGATTATAAAAGAAGTTATCTGCAATCATCATCCCAAGGAAAATGTTATTTTACTCGAAATAGAGCCAGAAAAACAAAATACAAAAATTGATTTTTACTACTGTAAAAGAGATATCGGAATTCCGATTGTTTGTGTAACAGAACTAATTAAAAAAGGCAGGCAGCTATTCTATAAAAATGAAAATGATGAAGAGGTACTTGTAAAGCGTATTTACAACAGAGTCATCTTTGACGAATTGGACTTGCGTACAGATTTAAAATTAGATTTTAGTTTCTCTGATGATTTGGAGCTCGAATGGGCAGGACATCCCAATTGGTTTTTCAGAATTAGTAAATTCATCTTGCCTTTCTTAAAAGGGAAATATTTCATCGAGACGACACTGTTGAGCGAGTTAATTGAAATTCCCGACGATTTAGAAAATTATGTTTTAAAACCTCTATTTTCTTTTTCAGGAACTGGAGTTATTTTTCATGTCAAAAAAGAAGACATTGACGCTGTCGTGGAAAAGGAACTATACATTCTGCAAAAAAAGGTAAACTACATTCCCATAGTACAATCTCCGGATGGCAAGGTAAAAGCAGAAGTCCGGGTACTTTGTGTTTGGAAAAAAGAGGATGCTGCTCCTACTCTATTGTGTAATCTAGTGCGATTGAGCCGCGGTGAAATGATTGGGGTTAAATTCAATAAAGACAAAGACTGGGTGGGTGGAACTATCGGTTTGTTTGAAAGATAATTTATTTATTTCCACAGTTTTTGAAATAGAACGGGACAAACTTTCTCCATAGTTGCAGGTTCATCTGGATTCCAATTAAATTTTAGTAATGGATAATTTTCGTCATTGGTTACGAAGGCATCATAGTCAATATAAGAATATAAATCTTCACCCGTGCTATTCTTAAACGCATTCATTGCTACATACCAAAAACCTTCAAATTCATAAGATTCCCTGCCTTCAACCACTTCATTAACTAAAGCGTCAGGATTGGATTTAACTCTGTAAAACACCTCTTTTCCCTGAGAAATTAACCAACATCTAAAATACTCAAATCCACCATCAGAGCATCCACCACTTACAATATATGCGGCACACCACAATTCTGGATTATAGCTGTCGTAAAGGAGTTGGTCTGTTCGCAAACGAAAGCCTATCATTTCTTGGGGAGTCAATTTCTCAATTTCGGAAACTAAAAAAAGCTCTTGATCTTCTTGGTTTGTAGTTTCCTTTAATGAATTTTCAATTAATGCCCAATAAGCCTCTTCCTCTAACATTTCACTTGATTTTGGAAGTGAAATTGAATCGAGATTAATTCGAGGTGTAAGTTCTATATTTTCAATACTTTCCAATGGCTCTTCTTGAGTTTGCGCATTATTTTGCGCAAAAACAGCTATACTGAAGAATAAAGAAAATAATACAATTGAATTTTTCATAAAACAAAAGGAATTTTACAATGTGTTTTTTAATACCTCCGTAAAATTAGCTAAATTTATTCTGTAATATCAAATTCGGCTACATAAAAATTAGCATCAATTTTAAGTTGAGGATTTTCTACAGTAACGGCATTAGTTCCCCAATCGGTAGTTGGTTTAATCCATTTTTCTTCGCCGCTCAGGGTTACTTTTAGTGGCATATTGAAACCTGTGACACAGTTAGCCCAACGGAACCCAAGGGTATTATCTTTAAAAAAATATTCTAAGGTTGGTATTCTAGTGTCTCTTAAATACTGATTAAAAACGGATGATAAATCAATTCCAACCGAAGTCGATAAATAATCTTCTATTTGCTTCGTAGTTACTGTTTGATGATAGAAAGTACTGTTTAAACCTCTTAAAATAGTTCTCCATTTTTCATCGTCATTTACAATTTGGCGAATCGTATGCAGCATATTAGCCCCTTTATAGTACATATCGCTCGAACCTTCACTGTTTACGTCATAGTGTCCAATGATTGGCTTGTCGTTTTCGATATTTTTCCGAATTCCTCTCACGTACTCATAACCGGCCTCTTTTCCGTAATAATACTCCACAAAAAGACTCTCTGAATAGTTGGTAAAACTCTCGTGAATCCACATATCTGCGATATCTTTATCTGTGATGTTATTCGCAAACCATTCATGCCCAGATTCATGGATAATAATGAAATCGAATTTAAGTCCCCAGCCTGTTCCGCTCAAATCTCTACCTCTATATCCATTTTTGAAGCCATTCCCATAAGTAACTGAACTCTGATGTTCCATTCCTAAATAAGGAGCTTCTACCAGTTTGTAACTGTCTTCATAAAACGGATAAGGTCCAAACCAATGTTCAAAAGCTTTAAGCATGCGAGGAACATCTTTAAATTGTTCTTTGGCTTTTGCCAAATTATCTCTCAAAACATAATAGCTACAATCTAAATCGCCTTTTTCTCCTTTGTATTTTTCAGAGAAAGAAACATAATCCCCAATATTTATATTTACACCGTAATTATTGATGGGATTAGAAACATACCAGTTAAACGTTTTGGTTCCGTCTTTTAGTTTTTTAACGCTAAGCAATCGTCCATTAGAGACATCGGTAAGATTTCCGGGAACATTTACACTGATAAGCATACTTTCCACTTCGTCATACATATGATCCTTATTAGGCCACCAGACGCTGGCGCCCAAGCCCTGACAGGAAGAGGCTATAAATGGATTGCCATTGCTGTCCTTTTTCCAAGTAATACCGCCGTCCCATGGCGGATTCACGGCAACTTTTGGTTTTCCGCCGTAGAAAACGGTAAGTTCTTTTACAGTACCCAGTTTTTGAAGGGCAACCAATTCAATAAAAAAAGCATTTCCTTCTCGTTTATATTTTAATTCAACGCCATCTTGAATTACTTTATATATCTCTAAAGGATTTTGCAGATCAATTTGCATGCGGTTGTATTCTTGTACTACTTGATATTTAATGGTATTGGAACCTATTATAGTACTGTCTTTGGGATTTACTTTAATATCCAAGTGATAATACTTCACATCCCACCACGCTCTTTCTTTAGTAATACTTCCTCTTAGGCTATCCTGCTTGGTAAATACTACTTCAGATTTACCCAAAAGCCCTTGGGCAAAACTACTATTCGAAATAAATACTACGGCACAAATAATAACAAAAATTTTTTTCATAAATGCGGAATCTTTTAATACAATTCTATTTTTAAATCGGAACTATTCTATTAATGTAGTTTTGAGACGGTTTCTTGAGGTACCACCACAGTAAAATCAGCGACTAAGCGATCTACATATTCAGTTAGTAGCTCTAAAACTCTTTCGCTTTTATCAGACTGAACCACTAATCCGGCATGGTAATCTAGAGGAACCTTAAAGCAAACCTCAGGATCAGAAAAAGAAGATAAATCAGGGTTTTGATGTTTAGATAAAGTCAATACAATTCCTGCATATCCTTTTTTTATTTTTGGTAATTTATATTTTTTATCTCTTACCAATGTATCTTCAATGGCGGCCCATTCTTTCCAAAGATTAATGTTGGAAGCAGCTTCCACCATTTCTGCTAGATGCGCTCCGCCTACGCGCGATGACGTTTCCAGAAAGTAAATTTTTCCATCTTCATCGCTTTTTATAAATTCGGTATGTGCGGCGCCATGTTTCAATCCAAAATCTTTCAGGACCTGCTCATTTACCTTTTTTATAGCCTTGTCTTCTTCAGAATTATACAGAATATTGGAGCTACGAAAAACACCACCACCTTGTGATATTTCCATCGGAGTGACCAAGTATTTTGAAGTCAAGCTAAAAATGACTTTGCGATCTGAAATCAAACTATCACAATGATATACTGCACCTGGTTTGAATTGTTCCAGTAAATATTTGAAACGGTTGTTTCCCATTTCATTAATATGAATCCATAAGGTTTCTTTATCGTATACTTTTATAATACCGTTCGCCGAGGCTTCTGACCGTGGTTTTAAAACCCATGGAGGAGACACAGTATCGGCAAACGTATTAATGTCATGATCGTTAAATAAAGAACAAAAAGCCGGAATAGAAATGCCACAACTCTTTGCTCTCATGCGCATCGCCAGTTTATCTCTAAAATAACGTCCCGTAGTTTGTCCCATACCATCAATTCGCAGATTTTCTCTGAGGTAAGTAGCTTTTTCTACATCATAATCATCCAATGCTACAATAGCATCGATTTGATTCGACTTCATTAAGTTCCCAACACCCAATAATAAATGCTCTAAGTTCCACTCAATATCCTGACCTTGCATATAAAAGGTTTCGTCTATGGAATCATGTGGCCATGGTTTATCTCTCAGTTTTTCACTGGTGATGAGGTAGACTTTGTTGCCAAGGCTTTTTAAATGAATTAAAAAATCGGCTCCCTTGAAGTAATTCGAAATACAAATGAAGGTTTTAGGATTTTGCATAAGCTTATAAATTTTCAATGAACTTGGTTAATAAATGTACTCCGTATGCCGTAGCATGTTTGCTTTTTGCAAATTCATCATCGCCAAATGCTACACCAGCGACATCCAAATGTGCCCAAGCAGCATGCTCGTTTGTAAAATATTCTAAAAATTTAGCCGCGCTAATAGCACCGGCCACAGGTTTTCCGCTATAATTTTTTACATCTGCAATGTCGCTTTCGATGTCTTGTTTGTAAACATCCCAAAGCGGTAGTTGCCACAAGCGTTCCCCTACTGAATCTCCCGCATCCTGCAGTTTTTTAGAAATAGTTTCGTTATTGGTAAACAAAGCACCACATTCGTAGCCTAATGTCCCAACACTGCTTCCAGTAAGTGTAGCGATATCCACAATATATTCTGGCTCGTAATTTTTTATAAGATAAGAAATACCATCTGCTAGGACCAATCGGCCTTCAGCATCTGTATCAATAATTTCGATTGAGGTTCCGTCGTAACTATGAATCACATCACTTGGTAAAAATGATTTTGCGTCGACAGCATTTTCTGCACAAGGAACAATAGCAGTCACTTTTATGGGCAATTGCAAATCAGCGATCAATTGCATGGCGCCAAACACCGCAGCACCACCCGCCATATCACACTTCATATGAACCATTCCAGCCGTTTTTATGTTTAAACCACCTGTGTCAAAAGTGATTCCTTTTCCCACCAGACCAACATGCTTTAAATTAGGAACATCTTCTTTTGGGGTATAAGTCATGATAACAAATTGTGGCTCATTTTGACTTCCTTTTCCAACCGCTAAAAAAGCACCGAGTCCCTCAATTTGACATGCTTCGAGACCAAGAACCTTTACTTCAAATCCGTATTTTTTGCCTTTATCCAAAGCCCATTTCGCCAGATACTTCGGAGTCACCTTGTTTGGTGGTAAATCAACCAACGCTAAAGTTTGAAGTTGGGCGCGGGCAATTTTTATCGCTTTATTTATTGTTGCAGTATAATCTTTGGAAGATAAAATTTCTAGTTCAAAATCAGGATTTAAAAAAGGATGTTCGTCCATTTTTTTGAAATGACCTAAATTATATGTACCTAACAATAAACCGGAAACGATGGATTCTACTTGGTCAGCACTGAATTCTTCCGGAACAAATAAGGCTACACTTTTTCCAAAAGTTGCTTTTTCCTTAGCAGCAATTCTCCTCGCTATTGTTTTTAATGTCTTATAATCAATTGTTTTTCC
Organism: Flavobacterium sp. DW-iso2; assembly: GCF_058725285.1. NCBI lineage: Bacteria > Pseudomonadati > Bacteroidota > Flavobacteriia > Flavobacteriales > Flavobacteriaceae > Flavobacterium > Flavobacterium sp. DW-iso2. Next base: position 17,291 of record NZ_JBZXDY010000021.1, read on the forward strand.
CAAGCCAATAAAAAGGTAGGTATTGTCATTATTTTCGGCTAAATAATAAGTGTCCTTCTTGCCGTAGAAAACTTTGGACGAAATTTCTAAACCTTCAAACTTAATTGGAACAATACTTTTGGCAGTGGTTTCAAAAACGGGAATTAAAACGGTTCCCGAAAAATTCTCTAACTTATCTATTTGCTTAGTTTTCATCTAATTGTCTTTTGTGTTAAAAAAAAGCCACTCAATCGCTTTAGGGAATTCATCACTCCAATAGGTCTCATTGTGTTTTCCTTCCTTATTGATGCTCAAATTAATTTTCATTTTATCTTTTACAAATTCGCTTGCAATAGCCCTATCCTTAAAGTTTTTTACATGTTCTATCATAGTTTCACTTTCATCACCACCGGCATATAAATATATTTTGGTGTCTTCTGTAACGTCTTCGTCCACTTTTATTTTCATATCAGGCTTAACCCAAAGCGAAGGAGAAAAAATCATCAATTTACCAAACACTTTTGGATATCTCAGTCCACTAAAAATACTGATTAAAGCACCCATTGAACTACCACCTATTCCGGTATTAGCGCGATCTGTTTTAGTACGGAAATTAGTATCTACAAACGGTTTCAACGTTTTGGTTACAAAACGGATGTATTTTTTTCCCTGTCCTTTTCCTAATATTGTTTTACCTACATTATATTCTTTTAGTCTGTCTTCTTCCGCATGTTCAATGGCAATTATAATAATCTTTCCAATTTTATACTCTGACATTACAGCCAATTTTTTGTCAATCTCCCAATTACCATATTCTGTATTCTCATTGAATAAATTCTGGGCATCCTGTAAATACATCACGGGATAGCTTTCGTGTGAAGTATCATAATCGTGAGGAAGCAACGCCCATATTTTCCTAGTTCGATTCAGTTGAGGAATTTCAAATTCATCCGAAATGAGTAGGACTTGTGGCAAATAGCTTGGTTTGAATGGCAGCCAGTTTTTTCTCCACCTACTTACATGTTCGTTTTGTATTCCCGTATGCTTCTTTGTTGACCTGTTTTCAGTACGATTGCCGTTCCTGTCAATTTCCACTTCGCTCCAATCCCCTTTTGTAAATTTATACAATAAAGTTTCAGGATAGTCAAAATCATGGGTGAATTTAAAATGATATAAACCACTTCCAATTTTTTCCATTACGAACTCTTTATCTTGCGTATCCCAATCGTTAAAATTACCCGAAAGATATACTGGACGTAAATCATCTGCATCGGTAGTCAATATTATGTGCAGTCCTGTTTTTATGATTGTACCTTTAAGATCTAAAGTGTTGCTTGTATTGTCAAAATTCATAACGTGTAATGTGGTATTTTATAAATAATAGTAAATATAGGGGATTGCAACTTGAAATAAAAGAAAAAAGAAAACCCACCAGCAAATGAAATTACTGTTGGGTTTTATATCGTTTAATTAAAAAGAAAAAATATATCTATTTTTGGCGACTTTTTAATACGTCAACTACATCGTTGATTTTGAACCCTTTTGCCTGTAGTAGAATTAGGTAATGGAAAAGTAAATCGGCACTTTCACTTAAAAACAAGTCATCGTTTTCATCTTTTGCCTCGATAACCACTTCGACTGCTTCTTCACCGACTTTCTGTGCAATCTTATTGATTCCTAATTTAAATAAAGAAGCCACATAACTCTTTTCAGAATCTGCATTTTCTCTTCGTGCTTGAATGGTGTCTTCAAGAGCAGAAATGAAACCGTAATTCGTTTTGTTTTCTGTTGCCCAGCAGGTATCAGTTCCTTTGTGACATGTAGGGCCTTCCGGTTTTACTTGAATTAGCAAGGTGTCATTGTCACAGTCATTTTTGATGTCTATTAGATTCAAAAAATTACCACTTTCCTCTCCTTTTGTCCAAAGTCTCTGTTTCGATCTGCTGTAAAATGTCACTTTTTTAGTATCCACAGTTTTTTGATAGGCTTCCGCATTCATATAACCTAACATTAAAACAGTATTGGTTTCACTATCCTGAATTATGACAGGAATTAATCCGTCTGTATTTTTTGAAAAATCTATATTCATTATTTTTAGTCTAAAGTTATAAAGTCGAATGTCTTAAAGATAAAACTATATTCTAACCTCAATATTATTATTTTTAAGTTCTTTTTTTAGTGTTTTGATTTCAATTTCTTTAAAGTGAAATACGCTTGCTGCCAATGCTGCATCTGCCTTTCCATCAATAAAAGTATCTACAAAATGTTGTATGTTCCCAGCACCACCCGAGGCAATTATTGGAATATTGACTAAACTTGAAAGTTTGGCTAAAGCTTCATTTGCAAATCCGTTTTTGGTTCCATCATTATCCATTGATGTAAAAAGGATTTCCCCCGCGCCTCTTTGTTCTACTTCTTTTGCCCAATCAAACAAGTTCAATTCCGTTGGCACTTTTCCCCCTACCAAATGTACAATCCAGCGACCGTCAATCTGTTTGGCATCGATTGCAACAACTACACATTGACTTCCAAATTTTTGAGCCAAGTCATTAATCAATTGGGGATTTTTTACAGCCGAGGAATTGATTGAAACCTTATCCGCTCCATTCTGAAGCAAAATTTCAACATCCTCCACGGATGAAATTCCACCACCTACCGTAAACGGGATATTAATTGTAGAAGCCACTTTTCGTACTAAATCAACCAAAGTTTTTCTTCTTTCTTCTGTTGCAGAAATATCCAAGAAAACCAATTCATCAGCTCCTTCATCGGAATAGATTTTGGCTAATTCCACAGGATCACCAGCATCACGCAAATCTACGAAATTTACACCTTTAACGGTTCGTCCGTTTTTTATATCTAGACAGGGGATTATTCTTTTTGTAAGCATGTCATTTTTTGTTACACAGAGGTTCGCAGAGCTTCCACAGAGATACGCAAAACTTTTGTGAAGCTCTGTGTTCTCTTTGTGTTACTTTGCCGAATACTCTATGGCATTATACATTCATTTAATTGTTTATTCCACATAGATTCTCGAAGTTTTCACACAGACACACAAAAATCTCAGCTAATCTTCGTTTTTCCTTTGTGTCTCTTTGCGAAATACTTATTTATTTAATATGTAGTTTTCTAATTGTTTCAAACTAATTCGTCCTTCGTAAATCGCTTTTCCTATTATAGTGCCTTCGCAACCTAATTCGGCTAATTTAGGCAATTCATCAAAGGTAGAAATTCCACCTGAAGCGATTAATTTTATTGCTTTGGCTTTCGCCAACTTCTCGACTGCGCTCGAAGTGACGTTGCATTCATCAATAATTTTTTTATACAAATCAAAACTTGGTCCTTCAAGCATTCCATCTTTGGCTATATCTGTACAAATAACGTGTTGAATTCCTTTAGCTTGATATCCTTGTATAAATGGAATTAAGTCTTCATCAGATTCTTCTAACCAACCTGATACAGCTACTTTTTCATTATTTGCATCTGCTCCAAGTATGATTTTATCAGCACCGTATTCTTGAATCCATTTTTCGAATAAGGCTCTGTTTTTGACTGCAATACTTCCACCGGTGATTTGGTTAGCACCACTTTCAAAAGCAATTTTCAAGTCGGCATCCGACTTCAATCCACCGCCAAAATCAATTTTTAATTTTGTTTTAGAAGCAATTTGCTCTAATATTTTGTAGTTGACAATCTGACTTGACTTTGCACCGTCAAGATCCACTAAATGTAAATATTCAATTCCGTGCGCTTCAAATTCTTTGGCAACCTCAAGCGGATTTTCGTTGTAAATTATTTTGGTGTTGTAATCCCCTTTTGACAAGCGAACACATTTTCCGTCGATGATATCTATTGCTGGTATTATTCTCATTTGATTTTCGATTGTAGATTAACGATTTTTGATTTCAGATTGCAATTGAAATTGATTTTTGCCACTGCCATTAAAATAGTTATAATTTTAAAAAATTCTCTAGAATTTTCTCTCCCACATCACCACTTTTCTCGGGGTGAAATTGGGTTCCATAAAAATTATCCTTTTGTAAAGCCGATGCATATTCCACTTCATAATTTGTTGTGGCAATAGATTCTTCACAATCTGGCGCATAAAAACTATGTACTAAATACATGTATTCATTTTCAGCGATTCCTTCGAATAAAGCCGACTTCAAATTGTATATTTGATTCCAACCCATTTGTGGCACTTTTACTTTTGGCGTGAATTTAATCACATCCACATCAAAAATTCCCAAACCTTTGGTATCTCCTTCCTCCGAAGCATTGCACATAAGCTGCATTCCTAAACAAATTCCTAAAACAGGTTGCGTTAATGTTGGAATTAAACTGTCCAATCCGCTTGCTAAAAGCATTTTTATCGCTGAACTTGCTTCACCAACCCCTGGAAAAATCACTTTATCCGCTGCTTTAATTTCCTCGGGGTTGTTACTCAAAACCGCTTTGAATCCCAATCTTTCAATAGCAAACATAATGCTCTGAATATTCCCTGCTCCGTAATTTATAATTACTATTTTCATCTATTTTTGTTTCAAGTTTAAAGTTTCAGGTTTAAAGTTATCGTGCTAACTTTAAACCTGAAACTTTAAACAACTTTTTTAAAGCATCCCTTTCGTTGATGGCAAAATCATTTTCTCGGTATCACGTTTTACGGCCACTTTTATTGCTTTGGCGAAAGCCTTAAAAATAGCCTCAATTTTGTGATGTTCATTTTGTCCCTCGGCTTTTATATTGATGTTCGCTTTGGCACCATCAGAGAAAGATTTAAAGAAATGCAAAAACATCTCTGTTGGCATTTTTCCTACCATTTCGCGTTTGAATTCGGTTTCCCAAACCAACCAGTTTCTACCTCCAAAATCAATTGCTACTTGCGCTAAGCAGTCATCCATTGGTAAACAAAAACCGTATCTTTCAATCCCTAGCTTGTTTCCTAATGCTTTCGCAAAAACTTCTCCTAAGGCAATTGCTGTGTCTTCAATCGTGTGGTGCTCGTCTACTTCTAGATCTCCTTTTACCAGAATTTCTAAGTCCATTTGACCGTGACGCGCAATTTGGTCTAGCATATGATCAAAAAAAGCAATTCCAGTTTCGATTTTGCTTTTCCCAGTTCCATCTAGATTTAAATTGATGTAAATATCCGTTTCATTTGTTTTCCTCGAAATTGTAGCGGATCGCGCTTCTAATTTCAAGAACTCATATATTTCTTTCCAGTCAGTCGATTGTAATGTAATAACTTCATCTAACTCCTCACGTTTTGAAGCAATTTCACTAGTTCCAGCACCTTCGCTGATGTTCATAAAAATAGCTTTGGCACCGAGGTTTTTAGCCAATTCCACATCTGTTAAACGATCTCCTAATACAAATGAGTTAGCCAAATCGTAAGCTGGGTTATCGATGTATTTTAGTAACATTCCAGTCCTTGGTTTGCGCGTTGGCGCATTATCCTCTGGAAACGACCGATCAACAAAAATATCATCAAAAAGAACGCCTTCATTTTCGAAAGCTCTTAAAATAAAATTTTGAGTAGGCCAAAACGTATCTTCTGGAAAACTGTCTGTTCCTAAACCGTCTTGGTTGGTCACCATGACCAATTCGTATTCTAATTCCTTAGCAATTTTTGCTAAATATTGGAATGCTTTTGGATAAAATTCTAATTTATCTAAACTATCTAATTGGTATCCTTCTGGTTCTAAAACCATAGTTCCGTCACGATCTATAAAAAGTACTTTTTTCATTTGTTATAATTTAAAAGAAACACAAATTTCACAGATTTTCACGAATTAGCAATCGCTTAAATTCTATTTATTTTGAGTTCTATTTTCTTATTTTTTTTCTAAAACTATTTTATTTTTAATAACTACACTTTCAAAATAACACTTCTAAAATTTGTGTTTAAATTGTCGTCAATGCCTCCATTAACTTCTTATTTTCTTCTGCTGTTCCAATAGTCAAACGCAAGGTATTTTCACATAAAGGTTGCGTAGTTCTATTTCTAATCACAATTCCTTTGGCAATTAATTCATTGTATCTTTTATTGGCGTCATCTACTTTTATTAAAACAAAATTTGCTTCTGTCGGATAAATTTTAGATACAAATTTTACCTCATTTAATACTTTAAGTAAATCATCTCTTTGTATTACAATTGAGTCTATTTCTAATTGTATTTTTTCTTTATCAGCTAATCTTTCTAAGGCTCTTTGTTGTGTTAACTCATTCACATTATAAGGTGGTTTTATTTTGTTTATAACTGAAATAATGGCAGCAGATGCATAGCAAATCCCCAAGCGAATTCCAGCTAAACCATAGGCTTTTGATAAGGTTTGCGTAATAATTAAATTAGGGTATTCGTCCAATTCATTCAGCCAACTTTGCTTTTTTGAGAAATCAATATACGCTTCGTCAATTACTACTAATCCCTTAAAATTTTGAAGTAAAGTAACTACACTTTCATCCGAAAATGAATTTCCTGTAGGGTTATTCGGCGAACACAAAAAGATCATTTTTGTATTTGTATCAACCGCTTCTAGAATGGAATCGATCTCTGGTTGGAAATCTGTAGACAATAAAATTTCTCTGTTTTCAACTGCGTTAATATTAGCCAATACGCTATACATTCCGTATGTTGGTGGCAAAGTAATTACGTTATCTGTTTTAGGTTCGCAAAAAGCCCTGAACAATAAATCCAATACTTCGTCGCTTCCATTACCTAATAAAACTTGGTCCACTTTCAGGTTTCTTTGCTTGGCCAAAACTGCTTTTACGCTGCTTTGTTGCGGATCAGGATAACGATTCACTCCATTTTGATATGGATTTTCATTGGCATCCAAAAATATCATTTGAGCAACATCAAAATCTTTGAATTCATCACGCGCCGATGAATACGGCTTCATTGTTTTAACGTTCTCACGAACTAAATTATTTATGTCGAAACTATTTTCCATCTTTAATCGCTTTTAATCGTAATGTAACTGCATTTTTGTGTGCTTGCAAGCCTTCCGCTTCGGCCATCACTTCAATTGCTTTTCCAATATTCTGAATTCCTACTTCAGAAATCTTCTGAAAAGTCATTGATTTTGTAAAACTATCCAAGTTTACACCGCTATAGTTTTTAGCATAACCATTTGTTGGTAAAGTATGATTAGTTCCCGAAGCATAATCTCCAGCACTTTCAGGCGTGTAGTTTCCTATAAAAATAGAACCTGCATTTTCGATTCCGTCAATATAAAAATCATCCGATGATGTGCAAACTATAAAGTGTTCTGGGCCGTATTCATTGATTAAATCCAAAGCGATTTGGTCATTTTCGACAAAAATCAACTTTGAATTAGCTATTGCTTTTTCGGCAATTTCTTTTCGAGGTAGCGCTTCTAATTGAATTTGAATCTCTTCTTCAACAGCATCGATTAATTTTTTTGAGGTTGAAACCAAAATCACTTGACTATCCGTACCGTGTTCTGCTTGCGACAACAAATCTGAAGCTACAAAAGCAGGTACTGCGCTGTCATCAGCAACAACCAATAATTCAGATGGTCCAGCAGGCATGTCTATTGCTACACCAAACTGCGTTGCTAATTGTTTCGCTACGGTTACAAATTGATTTCCTGGTCCGAAAATTTTATATGCTCTAGGAATTGTTTCCGTTCCAAAAGTCATTGCAGCGATAGCTTGTATCCCTCCTACTTTTAGAATTTTAGTAACTCCACATAAATTGGCAGCATATAAAATAGCTGGATTTATATTTCCTTTTTTATCAGGAGGAGAACAAAGAACGATTTCTTTGCAACCTGCAATATTTGCAGGAACAGCCAACATTAAAACGGTTGAAAATAAAGGTGCCGTTCCACCAGGAATGTATAAACCAATCTTTTGAATAGGTCTTTTTTCTTGCCAGCATTCTACCCCTTCAACTGTTTCAACGGCTACTCTTGCTGTTTTTTGAGCAGCATGAAACTTTTCGATATTATTTTTAGCTAACTGAATGGCTTCTTTCAATTCTGTCGAAACAGCAGCGACCGCGGTTTCAATTTCAGCTTTGGTGACTTCTAATTTATCGATGGCAACACCGTCAAATAGAGAAGTATATTTGGCTACAGCCTCATCTCCTTTTTTTTGAACTTCCTTAAAAATTTCTTTTACCGTTAGTTCGATATCGTCTACCGTTTTAGTAGGTCTTTCTAGTATCGCAGACCAAGTTTCCGGTTTAGGGTTGTATATTTTGTTCATCTTTGTTTAAATTTAGATCCCAACGCTTAGAAGTTGTGGAATATGGAATTTCAAAATTGGATTTTTATTTTTTTATAGTACCATTTTTTCAATTGGACAAATCAAGATCCCTTCGGCACCAGCGTCTTTCAACTGGTCAATTACATCCCAAAAAGTGTCTTTATCTATTACCGAGTGTACACTACTCCATCCTTCTTGTGCTAAAGGCAATACGGTTAAACTACGTAAAACTGGAAGAATTTTTCCAACTGCATCTATTTTATCATTAGGCACGTTCATCAAAATGTATTTTGATTTTCTGGCTCTCAAAACAGATTCAATTCTGAATTGTAATGTGTCAATTAGTTTTTGAACCTCTGGAGTCACTTTAGGAGAAACAGCTAATACTGCTTCACTCTTATAAATGATTTCAACTTCTTTCAGATTATTTTTGAATAAAGTACTTCCACTAGATACAATATCAACGATAGCGTCAGCAAGACCAATATTTGGAGCAATCTCTACAGAACCTGAAATTTGGTGAATATCAACATTTACTCCAAAAGAATTGAAATATTCAATCACTGTATTTGGATAAGAAGTTGCAATACGCAGTCCGTTTAAGTCTTGAATCGAATTGTATTCGAATGTTTTAGGAACAGCAACAGATACTTTGCATTTTGAAAAACCTAATTTTTGAACCACTTGAATTCCTTTTCCTTTTTCGACTAATAAATTATCTCCAACAATGGCGATGTCTACCACACCATCAATTAAGTATTGAGGAATATCTGAATTTCTTAAATATAAAACTTCTAATGGGAAATTTGATGCTTCGGCTTTTAATTGATCAATTCCGTTGTTAATAGAAATCCCACAATCTTTCAAGATCTGAATGCTGTCTTCGTTTAAACGTCCTGATTTTTGAATTGCAATTTTTAATGTACTCATTGTAATGTTTTTTAGTTTGTTTGTAATATTATGTTTGAGTACACAGGATATTAAATAAAAAACCCGTTTGATGTACTCAAACGGGTTTTAAAATATGATGATTTACAACCATATCATTAACACATCGCTTGAGAGCAATAATGGAAATGATGATGATGTAATTGTATTGTGAACATAATTTTTTTATTTCTTTATACCGCAAATATAAGAGCTTTTTTGATTAAAAAGCAATTTTTAGTTTAACTAAATATGACTAATTTGTTAAATAAAACTATTCTTCGTTTTTATCCTTAGTACTTTCTAATTGGGAATTACCATTTTCAACAGCTGAATTCACAGTATTATCACGAATTTCAGTATGACGTATTTCTCCTCCTGAAGTTCCCACGCTAGAACCTAAAACCGCAGCACCTACTGCTAAAACAAGCGTAATATAGGATGTGAATTTAGAAAATTTATGGTTCTTTATACTCGTATATAGTGATGCTAAACTAAAAATTCCCGTAGCATATAATAACAAGGCTAACTTTTCAGCTAATTCTTCATGTTCATGAATGATTTGTTTGCCAATATTTGGCATATCTTCGACCATTTCTTCCGCTCCTTCTCCAGTAGACATGCTTATAAATGCAAAAATAGCGGCAAAAACCAATAATACGTAAGCCGTATTTTTGACTGAATTGTTTTTTAAAACCAATCCAGCAATTAAAATTCCCAAACCAAAGATTGTTCCGATAATAGGGAAATGGTTTACTACTAAGTGTAAATGAGCGTCGTTCATAATTACTATTATTAAAATCGTTTATTTAAATTTTCACACCAAACAGGTAACCGACCCATGCAGACAGTCCCATTGCAATTGTACCCCAAATTGTAATTCTTATAATTGCTTTCGAGATGCTTGAACCACCTGTTTTTGCCGACATTGCTCCTAATATGATAAGAAACAAAATTGTTGATCCATACAGCCAATATTCCATGCCTTTAACTGGTGTAAAAAGCACTACCAATAGAGGTAAAACACCACCAATACTAAAGGAAGCTCCAGATGCCAATGCCGCCTGTATTGGATTTGCCTGACTAATTTCATTGATTCCTAATTCATCTCTTATATGTGCAGCTAATGCATCATTTTTTGTCAACTCAATAGCTACTTGCATTGCCGTTTCTTTTTTAAGCCCTCGTTTTTCATAAATTTGAGCTAATATATGCAATTCTTCTTCCGGCATTTCTCTAAGTTCTACTTTTTCTCGCTCAATGTCTGCCTTTTCAGTATCGGTCTGTGAACTGACAGACACATACTCACCAGCGGCCATGGATAAAGCACCTGCAACCAGTCCAGCGACGGTTGCCAAAATAATTGGCTCTCTGGTAGTACTAGCTGCAGCTATACCAATTGCCAAACTCGAAATAGAAATGATACCGTCATTTGCTCCAAGTACTGCCGCTCTAAGCCAATTGCTACGATGAATATAATGATTGTCTAAATAATTATCAATTGTTAGTGTTGGCTTACTGTTGTCGTTTGTCATAAAATTGCACTTAATGTATCGTTTTCTTTACTACTTTAATATTTCAACCTAGTTATTTATTAAAAAAATAGTTTATAATTAATTAACCACGTCAAAAACGCCTTTTGTTAAAATTTTAGAAGAAGAATTAATTTGATTATCAGGAATAATTTCAACATATTTCTCTGATTTCTCTCCTATTTTTACTGCTATCTTTTTAAAGAAATAACTGTCGTTTTTTTCTTGCTTCAATAAAAGTACGAAATTTTTGTCGTTCTCAGTAATTAAAGCTCCTGTAGGGATTGCTAGGCCTTTTTTAGAATTTACCACAATAGCCGCTTCTACAAACATTCCAGTAATTAATTTTTGCTTGATATTGTCGTCTAAATGCCCGTGAACATTGATCGTTCTGTCATTTCCTTCAATAGATTTTCCTACTAAATGTACTTTTGCATGGAATACTTCTTTTGTAGCTTCTGGCACGGTAAAATTAATATCCTGATCCACTTTTACTTTTAATATGTCTTTTTCGAACACATTCAATTCTAAATGCAAATGATCCGTTTCAATAATTTCAAGCATCACATCTGAAGGTGCTACATACATACCAACATTGGCATTCATTACCACGATGTCTCCCGATATAGGAGCATAAATAGTGATCACCGAAGTCAATTTACCATTTTCGACGTTTACAGGATTAATGCCTAACAGCTGCAATTTTGCTTTTAAACTTTGATACATTGCTTTTGCTCTTCGATACTCACTTTCCGCTTTTAGATAGTTTTTTTGAGAAGTAATTTTTTCATCAAATAATGTTTTTTGACGTTCGTATTCTGATTTTAAATATTTAATTTGTTCCGCTACTTCCAAATATTCTTTTTGAATATCAAGAAATTCTGTGTTTTCTAAAGTCAATAATGCTTGTCCTTTTCTCACTTTATCACCTACTAATAACGTAGTTGCTTTGATGTTTCCTCCAACAAACGTAGTTACTTTCGCTCTGTTTTGTGGCGGTACATCAATCTTTCCAGTTGTTTTTACAGTTACTTCAAAATCTTGTTCCACGGGACTTCCTATTTCCATTGCCGAAGATTTAAATTGCGGTACGGTGACCGTAACCATTGTATCATCCTTAACGATAGGTTCTTCTGTTTTAGTTTCTTTGCACGAAAATAGAACGATTGACAAGGCGAGTATATATAGTGTATTTTTCATTTTTTATGTATTAGAAATTAAGATATTGTGAATCGAGTTGGGTTGCATTGAATTGAAGTACGTTGTCTAGGTATTCAACTTGAATAGCGGTTGCATTCTCTAAACTTTGAATGTACTGGAAGAAATCAATTTCTCCATGTTTATAGCTTAAATTCGCCACCTTAAGAATCTCATCCGATAACTTTTTTCCATATTGGTTGTAATAATTTATTGCTTCTTGATATTTCGCTAATTCGTTCTTTTTTTGATTCACAAATTGCGTTCTTTTTTGTTCTTCATTTTGCTTCTGTTGTTCCCAACTTTGTAATTCCAGTTGAGCCACTTTTGATTTTGAAATGTTGCCAGAGAATAAAATGGGAACCCCAATTCCAATTTGAAAACCATTCAATGATTGCGACAATCCCTTATTGGACCCTCTAAAATACTCCAAATGTAAATCTGGCAACCAATGTTGTTTTTCAAGTTTAATTTGGCTTTTGTAACTATTCGTAACACTCTCTAAATATTTATTATGAACGGCTGTACTTAAATCTGCTGTTGAATTAAATAGCGGAGTGATTGAATTGTTTTTTATTGCAATTTTTTCATCGGTTTGAATCAAGGAATACAGCAAATCATATTGTGCTTTTTTATTGTTTTCAATTTGAGAAAGACTTGTTTTTATTTGTCTAAATTTCGCTTGTGCCGTGATTTTTTCTAAATAATTGGTTTCACCTAATTGAAAACGTCTATCACTTGCTTTTGAAAAATTTTGATACAAACTATCCAAATAGAAATATAGTTTTTCTTGGTTTTGTAAATAGACAATGTGATAATATACTTTAGAAATTTCTAACGAAAGTTTGTTTTTTTGAATTTCAAAGCTGGCTTTTTCCTTTTCATATTCCTTTTCATAAACTTTTTTCTGAGCTCCATAAACCGTTGGGAAAGAAAACCGTTGTTGTGCTCCAAAGATCTTCAAAGGTTCATTATTAGAAGCCAAATTATTTTGGTCATAATTGTAATAAATAGTAGTTTTTTCAAAGGTGTAGGCAGTTTTTATATTAGCCTGGTATTTATCTACCTGCAATTGAATGGCTTTTATGCCTTTGTTATTTGTAATACCGTTAACTATTAAACTATCTAATTCGGGATTTGAATTTTGTGCAAAGGCAAACGAAGTGCTTAACAACAATAGAATTAGATAGGTGTTACTATGATGTTTTTTAAATTTTGCCTTTTTAAACTCTTTTCCATCGAAAACCTTGAATAAAATAGGTAGTACTACCATCGTTAAAATTGTTGCTGTAAATAATCCTCCAATTACGACTGTTGCCAAAGGTCTTTGCACTTCTGCTCCTGCAGAAGAAGATATCGCCATTGGTAAAAAACCTAAGGCTGCAGCGGCTGCCGTTAATAAAACAGGGCGCAATCTATCGGTCGTTCCTTTCAATATGAGTTCATCAATGTTTTTCATTCCTTGATGTTTTAATTCTTTAAAATGTTCAATTAATACAATTCCGTTTAAAACTGCAATACCAAAGAGCGCAATAAAACCAACACCCGCTGATATACTAAAAGGCAATCCTCTCATCCATAAAAATAACACTCCTCCCACTGCCGAAAGCGGAATTGCTGAATACACCATTAAGGCTTCTTTGATCGAACCGAAAGCAAAATACAATAAGATAAAAATCAAGATTAATGCAATAGGTACGGCAACCATTAATCTGGCTTTGGCACTTTGAAGATTTTCAAACTGTCCTCCATACTGAACGTAATAGCCTGCAGGCAGTTTAACTTTTGTATTCACAATGTGCTGAATGTCAGTAACCACACTTTGTAAATCCCTGTTTCGAACATTAATTCCTACTACTATTCTTCTATTCGTGTTATCTCTTGATATTTTGGCAGGACCTTCCGTGTATTCAATGTTGGCTAATTCTTGTAACGGAATCTGTTCTCCATTAGGAGCCGAAACATATAAATTTTTCAAATCATTAATATCATGTCTATTGGTTTGATCCAAACGAATTACCATATCAAATCGTTTCTCACCTTCAAATACATTACCCACTGTTTTTCCTGCGAATCCCAGCGCAATCATATCATTCAACTCTGTAATATTCAAACCATATCTAGCAATTTTAGAACGATCATAGCGCACGGTCATTTGCGGTAAACCTTCCGTTTTTTCGATAATAACATCTGAGGCTCCTTCAACTTTTTCAATAGCTTTTTTGATTTCATGTGCTTTTTGAGCCAATACATTCAAATCTTCACCAAATACTTTTACCGCTACATCAGATCGAGTTCCCGAGATTAATTCGTTAAAACGCATTTCGATGGGTTGGGTAAATTCAATTTCCATATTTGGAATTTGCTTTTCAATCGCTACTTTAATTTTATCTGCCAGTTCATCTTTACTTTCTGCTGATACCCATTCTGATTTTGGCTTTAGCTTAACTATAACATCACTTTCCTCCATACTCATAGGGTCAGTAGGAACTTCGGCAGCACCTATTCTGCTCACTACTTGCTCTACTTCTGGAAAGTTTTTTAGAATAATTTGTTCTATTTTAGTAGTGGTAGCAATCGTCTTTGTCAAAGAAGTTCCTGTTTTCAATACGGGCTGAATCACAAAATCTCCTTCGTCTAATGTGGGTATAAATTCCCCTCCCATAGTCGTAAATAAAACTACTGCCATCACTAATAATCCCAAAGCGCCATATAATACTTTTTTAGTATTGCTTAAAGCCCATGTTATGACAGGGAGATACCACGAATTTAATTTTCGAATTAATTTACTAGAAAATGACTTAGGGTTCTCTTCTTTAGGTTTCAAAAATAACGACGAAACAACGGGAACATAGGTAAAGCAAAAGATCATCGCTCCCACTAAGGCAAAGCTAAATGTCATTGCCATAGGTTTGAACATTTTACCTTCTATGCCTGAAAGAGAAAGAATTGGAATAAAAACAATCAAGATGATCAATTGCCCAAAAATAGCCGAATTCATCATTTTTGAAGCACTTTTATAGGTAATCTGGTCAATTTCCAGTTGGCGGTCTACATCAGACATAGGACCTAATTGCGCCGCTTTACTGGCTATTTGAAAGGCTATAAACTCAACGATAATAACCGCTCCGTCAATAATAATTCCAAAATCGATAGCGCCTAAACTCATCAAGTTTGCATCTATTCCAAAAATATTCATCAATGATATCGCAAATAATAAACATAGCGGAATCACAGAAGCCACTACCAATCCAGAACGCCAGTTTCCTAACAATAAAACCACTACAAAAATTACGATTAAGCAACCTAAAATAAGGTTCTCAGCAACTGTAAAAGTAGTTTTTCCAACTAACTCGCTACGCTCCAAGAATCCATTTACATAAACTCCTTGTGGCAATGATTTTTGGATTTCGGCAATTCTTGCCTTTACATCGTTTATTACTTGTTTAGAGTTGGCACCCTTTAGCATCATCACCTGTCCAAGTACCTTCTCCCCTTCTCCATTACCAGTAATAGCACCAAAACGATTAGCAGAACCAAAACGCACATCTGCCACATTTTTCACATAAACAGGCATTCCGTTTATATTCTTCACCACTATATTTTCAATATCGGCTAGCGATTTTACTTTTCCTTCGGCTCGAATGAAATAACTCTGATTTACTTTTTCGATATAAGCACCACCGGCAATACTATTATTGTTCTCAAGCGCCGTAAAAACATCTGTAGTACTGATGTTCATTGCTTTTAATTTAGAAGGGGTTATTGCAATTTCATATTGCTTTAAATAACCACCCCAAGTATTTATTTCAACCACCCCTTTTATTCCTGATAATTGGCGTTTTACAACCCAGTCTTGAATGGTTCTTAAATCAGTTACTGAATATTGGTTTTTAAATTCAGGTTTGACTTCCAGGGTGTATTGGTAAATCTCTCCAAGTCCTGTGGTGATAGGTCCCATTTCTGGAGTTCCAAAACCTGCTGGGATTTTCTCTGATGCCGATTTGATTTTTTCGGCAATTAACTGTCTGGGTAAATAGGTTCCTAAATCATCGTCAAAAACAATGGTGACCACAGATAAGCCAAATTTTGAAATTGAACGAATTTCTTTCACGCCAGGCAAGTTTGCCATTTCAATTTCTACTGGATACGTAATGTATTGTTCGATATCTTGAGTAGAAAGATTTCGCGAAGTAGTAATAACCTGTACCTGATTGTTGGTAACATCTGGGACGGCTCCTATCGAAATTTGAAAAATAGAATAGATTCCGAATCCAAATATTCCTAAGGTAAATAGTAAAACAATAAGTTTGTTTTTAAGACTAAAAGCAATAATTTTTTCAAGCATTTTTCACTTTATTTTATTTTTCAAAAATACAGTAAATTGGTAAGGATTGTCTTAAGAACGACTTAAGAACTACTTAAGGTCTTCTTTATGGAAGCTTAACATTACTGCCGTTCCTAAATTTTCCTGACTTGAAATTCGAATGTCAATACTAAGTAATAGACATAACTTTTTCACGATTGATAGTCCCAATCCCGTTCCTTTAATTTCAGGATGCTCTGTTGAATTAGATCTGAAAAATTGATTAAAAACTTTTTCAACATCCTTAGAAGCTATCCCAATACCTGAATCGATTATACTGCATTCGATTGTATTATTATTTTCTGTTATAGTAATAGCTAATTTAGCATTTATATCTGAATATTTTAACGCATTGGAAATCAAATTATTAATTATTATTGAGAATAAATAAATATCCGTTTCAATATAATAGTCCTTTTTAAATTCTGTCGCAACCTGAATATTTTTGGTTTGTATTGTATTCGAATATCTTGAAATTGAATCTAGAATAACTGCATTTAAACAAAGTTTCTCCCTTTTTAAGCTTTGTTTTTGATTTTCAAATCTCGCTAGCAACAGCAATTGATCTACCAGATTGTTTAAGCGATCCACTTCAGAGATACAATAGCTAATTTTTTCTTCGTATTCTGCAGGGTTTCTCGGCTTTCTTATTAAAACCTCTAAGGTTCCTTTTATGACGGTCAACGGAGTTCTTAATTCATGCGAGGCGTCAGAAGTGAATTCTTTTTCTCTTTCAATCGTGTTTTCAATTCTGTCCAATAAATTATTTATTGTTTTTGATAAAATATAGAGTTCATCCCGATTTAAAGGTAGTGGAATTCTGGACGTTAAATTATCTTTGGTAATGATATTAGAAGTTTCGATAATAGAACTAATGGGTTTTATGCTTCTTCCGGCAATAAACCTTGCAATCAGAAAAAGTACGATTAGAATTAACGGATAAGCGATAATCAATACCTCGGATAAGTTTTGAAGTACCATCGAAGCATCTTCAAGAGACATGGCAATCAATAAATAGCCTATTTTTTTTGTTCTGTTGTATATTGGGATCTGTATTTGCCGAATTTTGTTATCTAATAATTTGGTATCAAATAACTCCTTATCTTCAATATGGGTATGAAGCGATAAGGTTTGTTTTTTTAAATTGGGCGATTTTTCAATTAAATTACCATTATTATCTAAAAATTGTATAAAAACGGGGTTTACATCAACGGTGTTATGCTCTCTTTCTTTCCATTCCTCCATGTGAATAAGAAAAATAGAGCTGTTTCTTATTTCAATTTCATTCATATGATTCTTTACCTCCTTACCAATATCATTATTAAGGTGGTTGTAAACACTCAACTTTACAATAGAATAGATAGTAAAAAACACCACAAAAATCAATAAAGCTGTGGTGATAATATAATTGAAGGCGATTCTATTTTTAAATGAAAATTGTTGCATTAGTAATTAGTCATTTGCGATGTAACCTACACCGCGTACTGTTTTTATATAGTCTTCTTCGATTTTTAAATTTAACTTTTTACGGATAGCATTGATAAAAACATCAATGACACCAGTGTCATAATCAAAATGTATGTCCCAGACATCTTCTATAATTTGATTTCTAGTACAAACTTTTCCTTTATTTTTGACTAAATAACACAAGAGATTAAACTCCCTATTTGTTAACTGTATTTCTGTTTGATGAGATAAAACAGTATGTTTTGCGATATCTATCTGTATTGTTCCAAGAGTTAAAATATCTTGTTCATTCTGATTCCGAAAATGAATTTTGATACGTTCCACTAATTCTTCAAAACTAAACGGTTTTTTAATATAATCATTAGCTCCTGCTTTAATACCCTCGATTGTTTCTTGCACCGTATCTTTGGCTGTCAAAAATAGTATAGGTGTGTTACTATCTTTTCTTCGAATAGCTTTACACAAATCCAATCCACTCATTTTGGGTAACATCCAATCCAAAAGAATCAAATCAAAATGCTGTTGCTGAATAAGTTCAAATCCTTGCAAACCATCAGCAGCACTGGTGATTTGATAGCCTTCCTCCTCTAAACCTTGCTGGAGAAATTGTACAATACCTGCTTCATCTTCCACTATTAAAATATGCATATCCCTGTTTTTTATTCCAATAAAAATTTAAAACCTAAAGAACCAATATTTGCTGACAAGCCATCACTTCTTGTATAATGATTCAATCGTAAATCTATTGATTTTAATCCTAAAACAAAGATTTTAGCACGAGTAAAAATATCAGTATACGTGAAACCTAAGCCATATTGACTACTGTCAAATTTTGATAAGTCATAATCCGAAGTATAATATTTCTCCGTTGAAAGATGTTTCTCATAAGGAGCAAAATAATCTGAAGCTGTTTGCGTATAATAACGGAAGATAGGATAAGCAGTAAAACTGGAGCTAATTTTAATAGGTAACTCAATTGATGCTGTATGTGCTTGAATACCCCAATTGTCTTGATAATATCTGTAGTAGGTTCTGGCGACTACGTATTCATTGATATAAAAATTGAGTCTTGCTCCTATCGGAATTTTAAAATGGGTACTCGGTAGTCGCTCTTTGTCATCAGCTAATTGATAGACTCCTTTATTTTCGGAAGTGGTATATACTGGAATATATTGAGATTGTCCAATATAATAATTTGCTTTATCAGCAAAATAGACTCTCTGATAAGGAGTTCCCAATAAGCCTTCTTGTTGCAAAACATCCATAAAAACAGACATTTGAATCTTTTTTGTCAGTATTTGAGAAAATGAAATAGAGGCCGAGTACGAATTTCTGTTTGACTTGTCATAAGGTTTAAATGCCGATGGCAAATATCCATTTGATGTAGCACCGTTTTGATCTACTATAGAAACGCCAGAAAAGAATCCGTTATTTTTAAAATTAGCTCCATACTTTGCATATTCATGTAATTCAGTAGGATAAATGGGTCTCCACTGGTCTAAATAAGCATTAGCTTTTATGCTTATTTCTGTATTTTTCTCATTAAACAACTTGGTAAACCCACCCCCAAAGCCAATTGAAGTATAATCATACTCATTCGAAAAAGAAACATCAGCAGTCCAAATGTTATTTCTATTATCCGAATTATGACTGTAATTTGCACTAACAGAAGCCAGCTGGTCACTCTTTGAAGCTCCCGATGAAGCTTGCCAAGGAGTGCCATAAGGACTGCTTGCAGCCGTACCTTTCTGAATTGCCTTTTTATCATCATAGCCTCCCGCTCCAGAAGCACCAGTCGCATTAAACGGATTAATATTGCTTGAAGAGGCAGAAGTGTAGGCCGAAATCCCCACATCAAAAGTCAAGACATCATCCTCATTTAGCGGAACGGCCACTACGATATTTGAAGCTATGTCAGATAGTTTCTCTGAACCTATTCCACCGCTAACGGCAGAATGCGTACCATCCTGATTGTAGTAACTCAATAGCAAATCTACTTCGGTATTTTCTAAAACTCTCTTTTTAAAAGTAGTCGTTGAATCTTTAACTTGGGCAACAACAGCCATGTTTATTAACAAAGCCAGCGCAAATATTATTTTTTTCATCTTAATGTTCTAATTACAACCACATCCACCACCTGTTTTTCCACCATTGGCGCCTGCTGCAGCCTCACGATACACCTGAAAAGTGGTTTCGTATTTCTCAGACGGTTTCGCCGCTAACTTCATGTCAGGATCGTTAATGTATAATTTATCATATTCCTTAACTGCAACACAAGATTGCAGGGTAACTAAAACGATTATAAAAAGAGCTAGTTTATTCATTGTTGAATTTTTTTAAATCTATATTTTTTGAAGCGAATATTTTTCCCTTGTCATCGACATATATGCATCCTATTCCCGGTAATTGATTGACTAAATCCAATCCCACATCTACTCCCATTACAAAAATACCAGTTGCTAAAGCATCAGCAAACTCTGTTGATTTTGCAAAAACCGAAACGCTAATCACTCCTGAAGCAGGATAACCAGTTCTGGTATCAATGATATGTGAATATCGTATTCCGTTAAAAGTCACGTATTTTTCATAACTTCCTGAGGTCTCTACAGCGCTATCTTCTAGAGGAAAAGTGGCGAAAATTTTGTCCTTGTTTAATGGGTTTTTAATTCCAACTTTCCATTTTTCTCCATTGAGCTGTTTTCCCCAGGTGTTGATATCCCCTGATATGTTTACTATTCCTGCAACGACACCTTTAGAAATAAGTAATGCTTTTATTTTATCAGCAATGAATCCCTGACCAATTCCGCCCAATCCTAATTTCATTCCTTTATTTTTAAGGAAAATTGTATTGTTCTCAGCGTCTAGAATTATATTTTTATAGCCTACCTTCTCCACTGATTTTTTAATTTCCTCCGGCGTGGGCATTTCGGTCATACTGCCATCAAATTTCCAAATTTTATCCATCGAGGCATAACTGATGTCAAAAGCTCCTGAGGTTAATTCAGATATTTTTATCGAGCGTTGTACTAAATCAAATACTTCTTGAGGCACTTTAACTGGTTTAATTCCAGCATTTCTATTGACGTCAGAGATTGGCGTCGTCGAAATCCAGTCTGAAATTAAATTTTCAATGCGGGATACTTCGGCCACAGCCATATCAATATATGCATCTGCCGCTGGAATGTCTTTGGCTTCTACAATCATTTCAAACGGACTCCCCAGCATGGACAACGTTCTTTTTTGGGTGACTTGCGAAGTAGCTGCAACACCACAAAAGAGGAACAAAATTAAAGATAGCTTGCGTATCATTATCCTTTTATAAATGAGTTAAGTAGTTCTATATATTCTTTTGGAGTTACGTTTTTATAACTTGTTTTACCCAATACTTTTCCGTTAGAATCCAAAATAACAACTAATGGAAAAATACCGTCTTTATTGTACATTTCAGCGAGACCTTCATTTTGCTTTTTAATGTCAGCTTCCAGTTGATTTTGTTTTTTCTTAGGAAAATCAGCACGCTCTAATACTAAATTAGTTGCAGCATATTCCTTGAATTCTGCAGATTGCCAAATGCTTTTATCTAATTTTATGCAGGGTGCACACCAATCTGATCCTGAAAACACTAATAAAATTGGCTTATTTTGACTAACAGCTTCTTTTTTTACGAGTTCAAAATTTGTTTTCCAATCTTGAGAATACCCTAGACTTATCACAAAAAGGAACACTATTACCATCACTTTTTTCATTATCACTATCATTTTAATTATAAATCGATTATTATTAACTCCTTCAAAACCAATTTGTATGCGGTCTTTTCTCAACACTACATAATCGTCATCAAATGTAACTCTAAATTGAAATCAATATTGTTGATTGCTTCTCATCTTAAGTGAAAATTAAGAATGATTAGCATCTTAACATAAGCCATTTATCAATCTAAATACCGTAATTTGTGTAAAAAAAAAGTACCTATGTCGTTCTATAAAAAATTATCCCCTTTTTATAACCTTATTTTTTTCTATGTCGCAGTTAGTTTAATTCTAAGAATTGTACTACTGTTCCACCCCATTACAGACACTACATTTATTTGGACAGATGCTATCAAGATTTTTACTTTTGGTTTCGTTTCTGATGTTTTTGTTTTTATACTCGCCACCGGTTTCTTATGGCTGTATTTGATTTTTATATCTAATGCAAAATACCTGAAGCCCTATGGATATATCATTTTCGGTTTATTAGTTGCGCTTCTGCTATACATCTATTCTGGAAAATCAATCCTGAATGAATACGGTGGTGCATTACCTAGGATTGGGATGATTTTCGTCGGAATCAAAACATTATTATTTGGGCTTTTACTTTTTCTACCAAAGCACAGAGACAAAATTAGATATTGGCTTTTTGCCTTTGTAATGTTTTTATTTGTTGTTTTGATTTTACAAAATGCCATCAGTGAATACTTCTTTTGGAATGAATTTGGAGTTAAATACAACTTTATAGCGGTTAATTATTTGGTTTACACCAATGAAGTTATTGGAAATATAATGGAGTCTTACCCAGTAGTTCCTTTATTTTCAGGATTATTTATAATAGCGGGTACCGTTACTTATTTTATTTTAAAAGGATCCCGAAGCTACATTGACAGCATCCCTACATTTGTTGAAAAAATTAAAATATCAGGGATTTACTTTGTCTTATTCGGACTGTCATTATTGGCGATTCCGTTTTTGGCCACTAAAGAAAATTCACAGAATATTTTTTCAAATGAATTACAATCCAATGGTGTTTATAAATTCTATTTGGCTTTTATGAATAGTGAATTGGATTATTTTAAATTTTATAAAACACTACCAGAAAAGCAAGTTTATTCTATACTAGGACAACAAATTCCTGGTGTGACTGGAGAATCTACTTTAAGACAAATTAAAAGTGCCGCTGCCGAAAACCATAAAAATGTAGTTTTAATTACTATCGAAAGTTATAGTGCCGACTTTATGAAGGCCTATGGTAATGACCAAAATATTACACCATTCTTAGATAGCTTAGCGACGCAGAGTTTACTTTTTACTAATTTCTATGCTTCTGGTAACAGAACAGTACGTGGCTTAGAAGCCGTAACCTTGTGCTTCCCTCCTACAGCTGGAGAAAGTGTCGTAAAAAGAAAAGATAATAAAGACAAATTCTCAACAGGAAGTGTATTTAAAGAGAAAGGATATAGTGTAAAATACCTTTACGGAGGTGATGCTTTCTTTGACAATATGGAAGATTTCTTTTCAGGAAATGGATATGATGTCGTTGACAAAAAAACATTCGAACCCAACGAAATTACTTTCGATAATATTTGGGGTGTTTGTGATGAAGATATGTACAACAAGGCCATTAAAGTAATGAATAAAGAAGCTAAGGAAAACAAACCTTTCTTTAATCACATCATGACGGTAAGTAATCACAGGCCATTTACGTTTCCAAATGATAAAATAGATATCCGAGGTGATGCTAAATCACGTGAAGGTGGTGTGAAATATACTGATTTTGCGATGAAGAAATTCTTCGAAATGGCAGAAAAACAACCTTGGTTTTCCAATACGGTCTTTGTGATATTAGCTGATCATTGTGCTTCAAGCGCTGGTAAAACAGAACTTCCGGTAGATAAATACAGAATTCCTGCCATGATTTATAGCCCAGGATTTATTCAACCACAGCATTATACCAACCTAATGTCGCAAATCGACATCATGCCAACTGTTTTTGGATTATTGAATTTTAGTTACGAAAGTAAATTCTATGGTCAAGATGTACTGCAAGCGGATTATAAGCCGAGAGC
Source organism: Flavobacterium sp. DW-iso2 (assembly GCF_058725285.1). NCBI lineage: Bacteria > Pseudomonadati > Bacteroidota > Flavobacteriia > Flavobacteriales > Flavobacteriaceae > Flavobacterium > Flavobacterium sp. DW-iso2. The sequence continues at coordinate 40,816 of NZ_JBZXDY010000021.1, forward strand.
TTTGATTGCGACTTATCAGGATTTAGGAATGATAAAAGATAATGTTTTGACTATCATCTCACCAAAACAAGAAGTTAAACAATTTAAAATGACTTTATTGCCGAAAGCTGGAGTTGAAGATGATTTCCAAATTTATTACGATCAAAAGCCTTTGAAAAAAGAACGAATCGATTTAGTGAATGAAACCATCTCTTTCTATCAAACTGCTTCGGATATTTTGAAGAAAAAGAAATACCAAAAAAATTAAGACATAATAGTCCTTGAATAACTAAAAATCAATTGATTATACTTGCATAATGTAATTTTAAATTTAGACACGAATATCACAAATGATCATTAACTAATTTGTGATATTCGTGTCAGTAAATAGTTAAAGTAAAGAGAGATACAATAAAGCACTTAATTTTAACTATCATTTGAGAATAATAAAAAAGCCTGTGAATTTAGTTTCACAGGCTTTTTCATTATCTGATTAGAATACTTCTATTCCGCATCTTTATCACTTTCCATACCAAAAAGATCTCCTTTTTTAAATAACTTGGTATCCTTCTTTAGTGCTTTGCCGTTGCGTTTTGTAAGCACTTCAGCATCTAGCTTGCTTAAATCCGGTTTTCCTGCATTTACCCATGCCGTATACCAGAAGCTTGCTGTTGCAGTAACCGCCTTTTTCATTTGGCTTTCTACCATCCCGTTTAGTGCAGTATGGAATTTCCCTGCATATTCATTAGAATATTTTGCGCTATTGTATTTGTTTTTTACCACATTTCCTTCCGCATCAGTTACAAATATTTGATTTACAGTTAATGCTGTTCTCAAACCTTTATCTGCTGCTAATAACGGTTCTACTAAGCTGTGGGTATCCATAATCATATCCCAGGTTGCCTTGTTTACGTCCTCATAATAATGTGCGGGCGCAACAGTAAATTTATAGTCTTTAACAAATAATTCGGGTAACCTGCTCTCCCACAAAGAGTGAATCCCTTTTTGGTCACTCAATTGTCCGTCATGATTGTCAGATGTGTGTAATGGCATGTGCGCATCAGCGATATAATGTCCCAATTCAGCTGCAATAAATAAGATTTCTGATTTTCGTTTGTCTTTGAATGCTTGCGTTAATTTTCCCATCATATCTTGGATATACCAAGGCAGTGTTCCATTTTTAGACAAAAACTTATCATCATACTTCTTTTTGGCCTCAGCCATAGTCTGTGGAAAGCTATCGACACTCCCAAAATTCTCCATATCAAAATAATGTCTCGGTCCTTCGGCCTTGTCTTGTAAAATGTATTTCCTTAAATCTGGAACGGTAGATTCTTGCGTTATGAAATCAATATGGTTGTAAAAGAAAACTTGTAGCGGTTTTGGCAAAGCCATGACAGCTGCTTTATTAATTCTTTCATGTCCAACTATTCCCCATGATAATGTTAGAAATCCAATGAATATTGCAGTTAGCAACATGATTGTAGGCTTAAATTTGATATTTATCATTACTTTTATTTTTTTGAAGTACAAATGTATTTGTTTTTCAGACAATTTAAAAATATCTAGTTTAAGATTATGTAAATTAGGAAATAACTTATCCATAATTATGTTTCGACACCAAGGAAAAAACAGAACTTTCATTCATAATTTACGTTTAGCCACTTTACTTTCATTCGTAGCAGGAATTGTAAATATTACGGGTGTATTGGCAGTAAAGACTTTGACGACTAATGTTACTGGGCATTTTGCCTTCTTTGCCGAAGAAGTCATTAAACAGAACTATAGCGCGGCAATTACATTTTTTGTTTTTACGATTTTCTTCTTAGCTGGCGCATTTATATCGAATTTTTTAGCCGAATCAGTTGCAATAAAGCGCCCTGATCTATCACATGTAATTCCAATTTCACTAGAAATAGCGATTTTACTTTTAGTTGGACTTTTTGGTGTACAAGGTGATTTGTCAACATTTTCAGGGAAATGGATTGCCTTTTCAATGTTATTTTCTATGGGAGTGCAAAATTCTATGGTAACACAAATATCAAACTCTATTGTAAGAACTACTCATTTAACAGGGCTATTTACCGATTTAGGAATCGAATTATCACAATTATTTTTCTATAAAAAAGTGAATGAGAGAAAAAGATTGAATACCAGTATTTATTTAAGGTTATCGATCATTGTCTTCTTTTTTATCGGTTGTATCTCTGGAGGCTTCCTGTATACTTTTCTAGAAATGAAAACTCTTTTTGTAGCTGCTTTTTTCCTTTTAATTGCGCTTATGTATGATTATGTCCGTCTGCAATTCTTTGTTATAAAAAGGAAAAAATTTACTCGCGTTGCTAAATAAAATAAAGTATGGAAAACAAAGCTGTTATCGCAATACATACCCAAAGTAAAATTCCTTGAACTAACGGTTTAACACCCACTGACTGCAACACACTATGACTTAATCCAGCACCAATTAAAAACAGCGTAACGGTAAGTCCTATTTTTGCTAAAGAAACTAAATACGGAGCTACAAGTGCTGTTTGTGGGACGTGAGTATTTAGTATCATAGCTAGAATAAAAACTGCGATAAAATAAGGGATTCTAATTTTACTCGATTTATTTTTAAAAACCATTGCGGTAATCAATGCAACAGGAATGATCCATAAAGCTCGTGCCAATTTTACAGTTGTGGCAATCTGCAGCGCTTCAGGCCCATATTTATTAGCAGCTCCCACTACTGAACTAGTATCGTGAATTGCAATAGCACACCACAGGCCAAACTCCTGCTGGCTTAAATGCAACCAATGCCCGATAACCGGAAATAAAAATAAAGCAATCGAGTTCAGGATAAAAATTACACCCAAGGCAACCGAAGTCTCTTTTTCATCAGATTTAATGACTGGTGCAATGGCCGCAATAGCGCTACCGCCACAAATCGCAGTACCGCATGAAATTAAATGAGATGTTTTACGATCAATCTTCAGCCATTTACCTAAAAAAAATCCCAAAACTAAGGTGCTAAAGATAGAAGCAACAGTAAAGAAAAAACCCGTTTTCCCAGCAGATATAGCAGCGTTTACATTCATTCCAAAACCCAAACCGATGACGGAGAGTTGAAGTAAAATATTGATAGCTTTAGCATTAAAACGTAAAAAAGGATTACCTGTTATGTTGGCAGCAATTAAGCCAAGAACTAAAGCAACTGGCGGCGAAATTAACCCCGAAACGCAAACCAATAGTAATAGTACAAAAATGAGTTGCTGTACTTTAATATTAGTATTAAAGAAAGTAAAGGTTTTTTTAGCGATGATTTCAGGATGATTGTCCAAGGTAAAATTGTTGAATTACTACCCAACAAAGATGCGAGGATAAATCGATATTCACCAATCATAAGAAACAATCTACTATAACTTTAAATTATAGTATTTTGAAATATTTTTAATAAACAAATCTGAAAGAGCGTTTGTTTTTCCTTGTAAACTAATGATATAAAAATAACGTTCAATGATTAGGTTATCGACATCAATAATCATTAACTCCTTGTTTTTTAATTCCTTTTCTATAGCGTGAATCGAAACAAAAGCAACACAATTTGAGTTCATCAGATAAGATTTTATACTTTCAGTACTTCCTAATTGCATTTCTACAATCAGGTCAGACATCTTAATTTTTAATGGTTTTAAAGCATGCTCGATTACTTCTAATGTTCCTGATCCTGGCTCCCGCATTAAAAACCGCAATTCCAAGAGATCTTCTTTGGTGATTTCTCCTTTGTTTACCAATGGGTTCGAACTATTGCAAACCAAGACTAATTCATCTTTTAAAAACGGAGTATATTTAATCGCTTTATTTTTCGACTGTCCTTCTACGATTCCGGTTTCGATTTCTTTATTCAATAAGGCATTTTCAATCTGTTCTGTGTTTCCATTGCGCAAAATGATTTTGACTTCTTGCATTTCCTGATGAAAACGGGCTAGTAATGGCGGAATTATATATTGTGAGATAGTAGTGCTGGCTCCCAGGCGCAGCACGCCATACTGCTTTTTTATAAGCGCACTCATTTCAAAATCAATTTCACGGTAAATTTCAAAAATACTCTTAGCCTGTTTTACTAATTGTTCGCCAGCCTGCGTCAAGGAAATTTTAGAGCCCGTTCGGTCAAAGAGTTTGACTTTATATTCTTCTTCCAGTTCTTGTATGTGTTTCGATACGGCAGGTTGTGTAATAAACAATTCTGTTGCAGCTTTAGTGAAACTCAATCTGGTAGCGACAGTGAAAAACACTTTTAATCTGAAATCCATAATTGTATTGTATTGGTGAAACCAAATCGAAAATTACAACAATCCGTTGTATTTCCTCACAAACCATTCGGTTGCAAGCAGTGAGACAATTAAAATTAATAGCAAAGTCCAATCAATCAAAGGAGAGCGAGTTGCCGTATTTTTTTCTATTGCTTTATAATTATCATCAGCTAATAGCGACTTGATTAGTGTATCCACTTGGTCTGGATAATAAACAGCTCCTTCCGTTTGTGTGGCCAACTGTTTTAGTTTTTCTAAGTCTGGATTGACAAATTGTTTTTCTCTGTCGAAATCTAAAATCTCAAAATGACTCGAATAACTGCTGTTTGAATTCAGTTCTTTTACAGAAAAATTATAAGTTCCTGCTGCAAGTCCATCTAAATTCACTTTGTAAAATGCATTTCCTTTTAATAAATCGTAGTTTTTGGTTTGCTTTGTCGCAGTATTTGTTACAATAATCGTCAAACGTGCGTTATCATCAAATTCATAGTTTTTATTGAAATATTGGGCTGTTATTTCGATCGCATCTCCTGAATTATAAAAACTTTCATGATTGACAACCAATGCTTTTTTAGAGCTACTGGATGCTAAATACTGAATAGTTTTATCCATAAAAACGTCAAATTTAGCAAACGACTGCGTATCTAGATGACTTTGCAAACGCCATTTCCAGACATTTTCACCAAGTAGAAATGCGCTACGACTTCCTTGATTCTCGGCATAGACTAATAAGGGAGAATTAGTTTCCATACTTCTAATCTTAGAAGAAAGTAAAACAGAGGCGTTACCCTTAACAGTTATATTTCCGAAGGAATTTTCCAGTGGAGGAAAAGTTTCGAAACCAATATTATCGATGGCGAACAAATTAAATTGCGGATTAAAACTCGCCAAATAATTCTCTTTTTGATTACTCATTTTAAACCCTAAACTACTTTGTTGCTGATTTAAAAACGAGAAGTCAGTAGTGGTTCCGGTAATGATAAAAGTACTAATTCCAGCCGTTTTGTTCTCTTCAAAAACAGATTGAAATGCAGCAGTAGGCTGATAAAGAATCAAAACATTATAATCTTTTAATGAACTGATAACATTTGGCTTAACAATAGTTACTTTACGCTGTGCATTAGATTCGATACTACGTTTTAAAGCACCTACATCGGGATGATTTATCGCTGTTACCAGTGCAATATTTGTTTTTTGATCAATTACTTCTACAGCAAAATTCTTTGTGTTATTATAACTGTTTTTCTCTTTTTCAGCAGCAGAAATCGTAGCTTTAAAAATCTGTGAGCCTATTTTATTGGCCGGTAAAAGAACACTTAATATTACTGTTCTTCTAGCAGAAGAGAAAGAAACACTTTGTTTCGTTAGTACTGAATTGCCTTGTGTTATAGTAAAATCAGCAGATACATTCTTGTCTCCTGAATAGTTCAGAAAAACTTCTACAGGAAATTTATTCTTGTAAAAAGCATATTTATTGACGTTGATCTGGCTAATTTTTAAGTCAACAACCTTGGTGGTATCACCTAAAACTATTGGAAAAACTTTATTACTAGCATCAAAACTATAAACATAATCGTTGCCTGAAGTCTGGTTTCCGTCTGTTAAAAGAATTGTAGCGAACGTACTGTTTCTGTTTGCACTTCTTAACTCTTTTGAAATTCCGCCCAGATTTGTCTGTGTGCCTTTAAAATCAAATTGCTCAGCCGGTTCAAATTCCGCATCAAAGCGATACGACTGTAGATCAAATTTCTCTTTTAAGGCTGTGTTAGCTGTTATAGCAGCATATATTTCTAACGCTTTTTTGTTGGCGTCTAATGCCATTATCGAACTTGAATTGTCTACAACAACTGCCAAAGGCGGTTTGATAATCTCGAGTGTATTTCTGGTTATTATGGGATTAATCAACAATATCAAAATCCCAAACAAAGCTAGAAAACGCAATAAAGCCAAAAACAAATTCAATTTTGATTTGCTTTTGGCTTTATAAAAATATTGGTAAAATGACAAACCACCTGCTACTACTAAAGCTAGCAATAATAATAGAATGGTGTTTGTAGTCATATTTATTTAGTAATAAGTGGTCAGTTGTATTAGTAGTCAATTTTAGTATTAGCCGAATACTAAAAAACTGAACACTGAATACTTTTTTAAGTAAGCATTCCTCCGCATACATTTAGAACTTGTCCTGAAATGTAAGCACTCATATCCGAAGCCAAGAAAAGACATGCATTAGCAACATCTTCAGTAGTTCCCCCTCTTTTCAAAGGAATTCCGTCTCTCCATCCTTGAACCACATCGTCATTCAGTTTTGCAGTCATTTCCGTTTCAATAAATCCTGGTGCAATTGCATTACAACGAATATTACGAGAACCTAATTCAAGTGCAACCGATTTTGTAAATCCAATAACACCTGCTTTTGAAGCGGCATAATTCGTTTGACCAGCATTACCCTTCACTCCCACTACACTACTAATATTGATAATCGATCCAGCGCGTTTCTTCAAGAAAGTTCTTTGAACAGCTTTAGTCATATTGAAAACAGATTTCAAATTAACATCAATAACTTTATCAAAATCTTCTTCAGACATACGCATCAAAAGGTTGTCCTTAGTAATTCCAGCATTATTGATCAAAATATCAACAGTTCCAAAATCAGCTAATACAGCATCAACCATAGTTTGTGCTTCATTAAAATCGGCAGCATTAGATTGGTAACCTTTGGCTTTAATACCAAGTGCATTCAATTCATTTTCTAGTGCTAAAGCGGATTCAACAGATGAACTGTACGTAAACGCAACATTTGCTCCGTGTTTTGCAAAAACTTCTGCAATTCCTTTTCCTATTCCGCGACTTGCGCCTGTTATAATGGCTACTTTTCCTTCTAGTAATTTCATGTTCTAAAATTAGTTTAATATTTATTTGAAGCTATTCCTGCTATCCACTGCAATCTTTTATGTTTTTAAGAAAAAACATAAAAGGATTTTCGTTGCTATCAGGGCTAAAAACGACTTGTCAAATATATAATAATTCCTTTCTTAAAAAAAATTTCAATTCTAATAAACGACTAGTAAAACAAAACTTTAAATTTTAAAATATTTATTCACCCATTTATCCCAATGTGAACTATAAATGGCCAATAAAGTAAAGCCTAATAAAAACAAATGATACCAGGCATTACTAATTAGATCAAAAAAGTCCAATTTACCATTAGCAAAACTCAATATCAACAAAACCTGCGCTCCGTAAGGTAAAATTCCTTGTACAATACAAGAAAAGATATCTAAAATAGCAGCTGTCTTTTTAGGATTCAAATCATATTCGTCATTAATCTCCTTTGCAATAGGACCCGTAATTACAATAGACACCGTATTATTGGCTATAGCCAAATTAGCAAAACCAACTAATGCTCCTATTCCTGCTTGCGCTGATTTTTTACTTTTAATGCGTCTTTTAATTTGGTACAGTAAATAATTAATTCCGCCCGCTTTTTCTACCATAGCCGCTAAACCACCTGTAAGCATCGATAATAAAAAGATGTCAGTCATACCGGTAAAACCTTCATATATCTTTTGGATAAACTCCATAAAGGTAAAAGAACCGCCAATATAACCAATGACTCCCGCTATAAGCGTACCGATAATTAAGGTAGAAAAAACATTTACGCCAATCAAAGCTAAAATAATTACTAATATATAAGGTACGATAGGAATCCATTCAAAACTAGCTTTTGGAAGCGCAACAGTAACAATATCTGAATTTAAACCGAGGTAAAAGAATAAAATAATAGTAATCACTGCGGCAGGAAATGCAATGAACAAATTGATTTTGAACTTGTCTTTTAATTCGCAACCCAAGGATTGCGTTGCTGCAATAGTAGTGTCTGAAATCATCGAAAGGTTGTCCCCATACATAGACCCACCCAATAAGGCTCCAGAAATAAGTGGCAAAGAGGCTCCGCTTTTATCTGCTAATGTCACTGCTATAGGTCCTAAGGCAACAATTGCCCCCACAGAAGTTCCAGTCGCAGTTGATAAAAAACCTGCAATCAAAAAGATCCCTAACGGGAAGTAAGCCACGTCAATAGTACTGATTCCTAAATTAACAACAGCATCAACTCCCCCCATTGCTTTACTTACCACTGCAAATGCACCTGCAAGCAGATAAATCAAACACATGGTCATGATTTTACTTTCTCCACAACCTGCGATTAAGGTTGCTACTTTTTCCTCTGTGGAAGACTTGAATAATAAAAAGGCGGCTATAATACCCACCATAACAGCAACTGGAGATGGGAATGCATAAAAATCATGCAATACAATTCCGGCACCCAAAAAAGTAAAAATAAAAACAAAAAGCGGAATCAAAGCGTACGGATTTCCTGTTTTTTTTGAAAAAATAGTCATAAAATTAATTTAAAAATGAATTAAATATGACGAAAAACAAAAGCTAAAAAATGGGAATGAAACAACATTTTTTCCAAAGGATTTGGCTTATCGTTTTAGCACCTTGCTCGTTTTGCAGGTTGCTATCTCATAATGAGATTCGTGATAACGGCTGCAAAAGTACTACATCTTTTAGTAAAAACGATAGATATTTTATTTTTTAGCATAAAAAAAGCCTTACCGAAGTAAAGCTCATTTATAAATATATGGATTGAAATGTCCTAGAAAGCGACATTCCATCTTGGTAATCTACCATTTTCATCTAAGAAATTTTGTAAAACTTGTCCTTCTACAGCAGTTGGAATTCCTTTAGTCTCATCATTGAATGTTTCGTACCAAACTATTTCTAACAAACTGATATCTTCTTTTTTCATTTGTGCTGGCCAAGAATATTTTCTTCCTGTTTTTGCGAATTGATGTCCTTCAACAATCTTTTCTTTTAAACCACCATTTTTTATTTTCAAAGTTCCATCATTTTGTACCGTTCCAGTAGAACCTACCATGATCAACTCTTTTTCTTCTGCTACTGCATACACTAAAAACACGCCGCTACCTTCTGAAGCATTACAAACTTGTTCTAAACTGTCATCTGCAGCAAATGAAAATTTGTCGCTAACTTTAAATTTTTTTAATTCCTTATACATATTTTATTATTTATTTTATTTGGCTTTCACAAAAAAACACCCCACAATAAGTGAGGATTACTACAACCATATGTTTTTTTTATTAAATTAAAGGACAAGGAATGACCTCTTTTAATAAAGTGCAAAGATATTTCTTTAATTCTATTTTATAATAAAAAAGCCCCACAAATGTGAGGCTTATTCTATTTTAGTTTAAAATAGCGAACTATCCTAAAACTTCTTTTACCTTTTTACCAATTTCAGCTGGAGAATCCACTACGTGAATTCCACATTCTCTCATGATTTGTTTTTTAGCTTCTGCTGTATCATCAGTTCCACCTACAATAGCACCTGCATGCCCCATTGTACGACCTGCTGGAGCGGTAACTCCTGCAATAAATCCTACTACTGGTTTACGGTTACCATCAGCTTTTATCCAGTGAGCAGCATCTGCTTCTAGTTGTCCACCTATTTCACCTATCATAACGATACATTCTGTTTCTGGGTCATTCATCAACAACTCAACTGCTTCTTTTGTAGTTGTTCCAATGATAGGATCTCCTCCAATACCAATTGCAGTAGTGATTCCTAATCCTTGTTTTACAACTTGGTCAGCTGCTTCATACGTTAATGTTCCTGATTTAGAAACGATACCTACAGTTCCTTTTTTGAAAACAAAACCTGGCATAATACCAACTTTAGCTTCACCTGGAGTAATTACTCCTGGACAGTTAGGTCCTATTAACCTTGCGTTTCTTTCTTTAACATAAGCATTTGCTTTGATCATATCAGCTACAGGAATTCCTTCTGTAATGGCGATAATCACTTTTATTCCTGCATCAGCAGCTTCCATAATTGCATCAGCAGCAAAAGCGGGTGGTACAAAAATGATTGTAGTATCAGCACCTGCTTGTTCAACCGCATCTTTTACAGTATTAAAAACGGGACGATCTAAATGAGTTGTGCCACCTTTTCCTGGAGTTACACCACCTACAACGTTTGTTCCGTACTCAATCATTTGAGAAGCATGGAAAGTTCCTTCACTTCCTGTAAATCCTTGAACAATTATTTTGGAATCTTTATTAACTAAAACACTCATGATATATATTTTATGTGATTTTTAAAAATTGTCTTGCAAAAGTAAGGTTTTGAAATTATTTTGAGGCCATTTCTTATCAAAATATATTATGATAATTGACTCATTTGATAACCTCTATATAATTTATTATCTTTTATTTCCCAAATTACTATAAAATGTGCCAATAACATCTCCTCTCTAGGGTTTTCAATTGTTTTTACAAAATGAGAATAGCGTACACTAATTAGATCATTTTCGGCAATGATGTGACTGATCCTGATCTTTGAGCGAACGTAGGCTTTGCCTAATTCTTCAGAAATATTTAGTAAAGCATCGTAGTCTAATTGCACAAGACCCTTACTACTATTCCAATCGACCAAAGCTTCAGAGTGCAAATATTCTTTCATAGTAGCGCTGTCAAGCAGAGCATCTGATTTGTAAAAATCTTGAACGAGTTCTTTTGCTGTCATATTATTTTAATTTATTTAAAATTTCTGGTATTTTTTTAATATTAGCCAGTTGTTTTAATTTTTCTCTAGACTCTTCTATTGGTGTTCCAAAATAGGATTTCCCGCCTTCAACAGATTTCGTTACTCCTGTCTGGCCTAGAATCACTGCTTTCGTGCCTATTGTGATTCCACTAGTAGTTCCTACTTGTCCCCAAATAGTAACTTCATCTTCAATAATAACACAACCTGCTATCCCAGTTTGGGAGGCAATTAAACACTTTTTTCCAATTACAGTATCATGACCTACATGAACCTGATTGTCAATTTTTGTTCCTTCACCAATGATGGTATCTCCTGTAACTCCTTTGTCTATTGTACAAAGCGCTCCAATACCCACATGGTCCTTTATTACAACCCTACCGCCCGAAAGCAATTGGTCAAATCCGTCTTCTCGTTTTTTGTAATAAAAGGCGTCGGCGCCAAGAACTGTTCCTGCATGGATGATTACATTATTTCCAATTACGGTATTATCATAAATGGCAACATTAGCATGAATCAAACAATTCTCTCCTATCACAACATGATTACCTATAAAAACATTCGGTTGAATTAAAGTTCCTTGTCCGATCTTGGCTGAAGCAGAAATAGAAGCACTTGAAGACTCAAAAGGCTTAAAGTATTTTGTTAACTTATTGAAATCATTAAAGGGATCTTCTGATATCAATAATGCTTTTCCTTCTGGACAATCTACTTTTTTATTAATCAAGACAATAGTTGCCGCTGAATTTAAAGCTTTATCATAATATTTTGGATGATCTACAAAAACGATATCACCATTTTCTACAACATGAATTTCATTCATTCCAGATATTGGGAAATTAGCATCCCCAACATATTCACAGTTGATAATAGTGGCAATTTCTTGTAGAGCGTAAACTTTTGGAAATTTCATAAATTTAATTAGAAAATGTATTAATTAGACAATGTGATAAATATTTATCACATTGTCTAATTATCAAATTATTTACTCTTTTACGCGTTCCATATAAGAACCTGATGCTGTATCGATTTTAATTTTATCTCCTTCATTTATAAATAAAGGTACATTTATGGTCGCCCCCGTTTCAACTGTTGCTGATTTAGTAGCGTTCGTAGCCGTATTTCCTTTAATTCCTGGCTCTGCATAAGTAACTTCCAGAATTACAGATGATGGCATATCTACAGAAAGAGGTAAGTCAGTTTCGGTATTGATACTTACCATTACACTTTCACCTTCTTTTAATAAATCTGGTGAATCTAAAATGTTTTTGTTCAAAGATATTTGTTCGAAAGTCTCTGTATTCATAAAATGAAAATCATCTCCTTCTGGATATAAATATTGAAATTTATGGTTTTCTACTCGTACTTCTTCAATTTTATGACCCGCAGAAAACGTATTGTCTAATACTTTACCATTACTTAAACTTCTAAGTTTTGTTCTAACAAAAGCAGGTCCTTTTCCTGGTTTAACGTGAAGAAATTCTATGATTTTGTATATGTCATTATTGTACTTAATGCATAATCCGTTTTTGATGTCTGATGTAGATGCCATTTTTTTTGCTTTTGGCTATTAGCTTTTGGCTATTAGCAATTTATATTAAATTATTTATTTTTAGGCTAAAGCCTTAATGCCAAGAGACAAGATGTCTTTTTTTTAGTAATTCCCTGTATATCCTTTCATGACTCCACGCGATGAGTTTCTGATAAAATCCAGTATTTCGTCACGTTCTGGAGTTGCTTCCATTTCTGCTTCAATAATTCCTATAGCTTGTGTTGTATTATAGTTTTTTTGATATAAAATTCTATAAATATCTTGAATTTCTTTGATTTTCTCCGTTGTAAAACCTCTTCTTCTAAGACCAACTGAATTGATTCCTACGTAAGACAAAGGTTCTTTTGCTGCTTTTGTAAAAGGAGGGACATCTTTACGAACTAATGAACCGCCTGATATCATTGCATGATCGCCAATATGAATGAATTGATGGATTGCAGCCAAACCTCCGATTACGGCAAATTTCCCAACAGTAACATGCCCTGCTAATGCAACACCGTTCACTATTATAGCATTATCACCAATATGACAATCGTGCGCAATATGTGCCGTAGCCATTATCAAACAGTTATTACCTAAAGTAGTCTGACCAGACGCAATGGTACCTCTATTGATAGTTACACATTCTCTAATTGTACAATTGTCGCCAATTATGGCTAAAGAATCTTCGCCTCCAAATTTTAAATCTTGTGGTACGGCAGAAATAACCGCTCCTGGAAAGATATTACAATTCTTTCCAATTCTTGCGCCTTCCATAATGGTGACATTAGATCCTATCCAAGTACCATCTCCAATAACTACATTATTGTGGATGGTTGTAAAAGGCTCGATGACAACATTTTTGGCGATTTTCGCGCCAGGATGAACATATGCTAAGGGTTGATTCATCTATTTTTTTTTATAATTTATATATATAAAACAAAAACCTTGAAATAGTATATTTCAGGGTTTTATTCTATTTCTAATTTACTGTTTTTTAGAGATTTGAGCCATTAACTCAGCTTCTGCAACTAACTTCCCATTAGCATAAGCATTCGCTTGCATATGACAAATTCCTCTACGTATTGGTGTAATCAAATCACACTTAAAAATAAGGGTATCACCAGGTAAAACCTTTTGTTTAAACTTAACATTATCAATTTTCATGAAATAAGTCAAATAATTTTCAGGATCTGGAACCGTACTTAGCACTAAAATCCCTCCGGTTTGAGCCATTGCTTCCACAATTAATACTCCTGGCATTACTGGGGCTTCTGGGAAATGTCCAACAAAGAAATTTTCATTCATCGTAACATTTTTCATTCCTACTACGTGACTTTCAGACATTTCTATGATTCTGTCAATCAATAAAAATGGAGGTCTGTGAGGAAGAACAGCCATAATTTTATGAATATCCATCAGTGGCTCTAGGTTTAAATCATAAACAGGAACGTAATTTCTCTGTTCGATTTTTATGATTTTAGCCATTTTTTTAGCAAATTGAGTATTTACAAAATGTCCTGGCTTGTTGGCGATAACTTTACCTTGTATTTTTGTTCCAATTAGAGCTAAATCACCCACTACGTCAAGTAGTTTATGTCTTGCCGCTTCATTAGGATAATGCAATGTAAGATTATCTAATATCCCGTTTGATTTCACATTGATTGTCTCTTTTCCAAAAGCAGTTTTCAAATTTTCCATTGTGGCCGCAGATATTTCTTTATCTACATAGACAATAGCGTTATTTAAATCGCCGCCTTTAATCAAACCATTTTCTAATAACGATTCCAATTCATGCAAAAAACTAAATGTTCTCGATTCTGATATCTCTTTTTTAAATTCAGAAACATCTTTCATAGTCGCATTTTGAGTACCTAAAATTTTAGTTCCAAAATCTACCATGGTAGTAACACAATAATGATCACTTGGCATGATTAAAATTTCGCTTCCACTTTCCTCATCGATAAATGAAATAACTTCCTTTACCACATAAACATTACGTTTTGTATTTTGTTCTTCAACTCCTGCTTTTTCAAGTGCTTCAACAAAATATTTAGACGAACCATCCATTATAGGTAGCTCTGAAGCATTTAATTCTACAATAACATTGTCTAAATCACAACCCACTAGAGCCGCTAACACATGTTCTGGGGTTTGTATTTTTACTCCTAGTTTTTCTAAATTTGTTCCTCGCTGTGTATTAACGACATAATTTGCATCAGCCTCAACAACAGGGTGTCCTTCTAAATCTACTCTGACAAAAGTGAAACCATTATTTATCGGAGCAGGTTTGAAAGTCATTGTAACTTCTTTACCTGTGTGCAATCCAACTCCTGTTAGCGAGATTTCTGTCTTTATAGTCTTCTGTTTAACCATTATTCCCGTTTTTTTGGTTTAATATTTGTTTTTTTAATTCTTCTAATTCTGCGACAATTCTGGGTAAATTCTTAAAGTGTACATACGATTTACTATAATCATTGTACCCAAATGTTGGACTTCCCTGCAAAATTTCATCATTCTTGATGTTTCTTGCTACACCAGATTGTGCTTGTATCCGAACATTATTCCCTATAATCAAATGTCCTGATATACCGACCTGACCGCCAATCATTGCGTTTTTACCAATTTTAGTCGAACCAGCAACACCAGTTTGAGCTGCAATTACAGTGTTCTCCCCTATTTCTACATTATGAGCAATCTGAATTTGATTATCCAGTTTTACTCCTTTTCGTATAATTGTAGAACCCATTGTAGCCCTGTCAATCGTGGTACAAGCACCGATATCTACGTTGTCCTCTATAACAACATTACCTATCTGCGGAATCTTTTTAAAAGTCCCATCAGGATTTGGCGCAAAGCCAAAACCGTCCGCTCCTATTACTGAGCCAGAATGTATGGCACAATTATTTCCAATTACCGTTTGCTCATAAATTTGAGTGCCGGCAAAAATAGTGACATTATTTCCAATGACAACATTATCACCAATAAAACAATTGGGATAAATTTTGACATTATCACCTAAAACGACATTTGATCCTACATAACTGAAACTACCTAAATATAAGTTAGTCCCATATTTGCTGTTTTCTGCTATGACGGAGGGCTGTTCTATTCCACTCTTGCTTCCTTTTGCTTGATCATAAAACTCTAATAATTTAGAAAAAGCTAAATAAGCATCGTCTACTTTTATCATTGTGGTCTTCAATTCTGACTCAGGAGTAAAGCTTCTATTTACAATCGTGATTGTAGCCTCAGTATTGTAAATATAGTTATTGTATTTGGGATTTGATAAAAAAGTAAGTGAACCTTCCTTTCCTTCTTCAATCTTGGATAACTCATGTACTTCAGCATTGGGGTTCCCAACAACTTCTCCATCTAATATTCCCGCTATTTGTTCTGCTGTAAATTTCATTGGCACAAAAATATAAAAAAATAGATTTTAAATGTTCATTTCCACAAGTTGTTTTGGGAAACAGATATAATATTTGGTCACAGATTTAGATAATGATTTTAAATTCAGCTGATCAGATGATTCAATAACATCCTCGACAGTCTTATCTTTTTTCAATATTCGAATCGGTTCCGCCTCCTTGCTATATGCTTGGTTTTTTATTTTTCCTTTAAAAATAAAATAATTAGTTTCCAGTAAACTGATATTGTTTTCCAAAGCAAATCGCTCTTTTAAAGGCTGTAAGTCTTCCGAGGGCACTTTTTCACTGGTTAATTTTATTTTCAATAAATCTCTATTAATAATCATTTTACTCAAAGAAGACAAAATAAAATCGTCATGACGTTGCCATCCTTTTAAAGCACTGATAATATCAAAATCATCAAGTTGAGCAAATAAATCTAAGGTCTCTGCATCAAATGTATCCATAGTAACTTTATGTTGTAGAAAATACTGCAAAGGTTCACTACAAGGTAAAACCACTCCTTTCAATGTTAATTCTTTAGCACGTTTCAGGATTCGGGTCAAAATTAATTCGGCCACTAAACTGGTTTTATGCAAATATGCTTGCCAATACATTAGTCGTCTGGACATCAAAAATTTCTCAACAGAGTAAATTCCTTTTTCTTCGATAACCAAAACATCATCTACGACATTCATCATTTGAATCAATCGCTCTGAGTTTACATTTCCTTCTGCAACACCCGAATAAAAGCTATCGCGTTTTAGATAATCCATACGATCCATATCGAGTTGACTGGAAATCAGCTGTAGCATAAACAAGCGATGGTATTCGCCTTTAAAGACCTGAATGGCCAAATCTAATTGTCCATCAAATGCTGCGTTTAATTGATGCATAAATAATAGTGAGATTTCCTCATGATGTACATCTTCTACAATGCTTCTTTCCATTGCATGAGAAAAGGGCCCGTGTCCAATATCATGTAATAAAATGGCGATATACAGCGCGTTTTCTTCCTCTTTTGAAATTTCAATGCCCTTAAAACGCAATACATCAACTGCTTTTTGCATGAGATGCATACATCCCAAAGCATGATGAAACCGCGTGTGATTAGCTCCAGGATATACTAGATAGGACAATCCCATTTGGGAAATACGTCTTAGTCGTTGAAAATAAGGATGTTGTATTAAATCGTAAATTAAAGCGTTGGGGATGGTAATAAACCCATAAATGGGATCATTAAATATTTTTAGCTTATTGATTTGACTCACTATAAGTTTGTTTTTAGGTTAACAAATATAGGTAAAATAGATTTTACTTATTAAAGTGTTTTTTGTAGCGCTAATTATTGTCTAAAATATTTTTTTTCGAAGTGATTTCGAAGAATAAACCAGCTTTGATAAAATTAACATAAAATTAAGTTCGGTTAGTTCGGTGTATTACGAACCAATTGTATCTTTGCAAAAAAAAATATGAACGATTTACAAAAAGAAAAAGACGAAATCGTTGAGATATTCGGTATTCATTTTGAGTCTTTATTTAATATTTCACCTTTAGCGGCAAGAATTTTAGGATTGCTGATCATTGACGGATGCAAGTCGGGATTAACCTTTGAGAGTTTAGTCGAAAAATTATCTGCCAGCAAAAGCTCAATATCTACTAATTTAAATTTACTGCTAAAGATGGAGAAAATATTCTATTTCACGATAGCTGGTGATAGAAAGAAATATTTTAAAGCAGCTCCTTTAAGTGAACGTCTTTTGAATTATAAAAAAATGCTCGAGTCAGAAAAATTTGTCATTGATAAAATGCTTCTCTATCGTGAAAAAACAATTTCCTGTGCAGAAGAAAAATGCAATCTGGAAAATGTGAAAGCCTATAAAAATCACATTATGGAAGTGGAAGAATTGCTTGTAAAAACTATAGATAAATTTAAACTAATAGAAATCAATAATAATAATAATAATAACCAATAATTACTAAAATTCAATCAAAATGAAAAAAATTTCATTATCCATAATAGCTTCTTTACTATTACTTTCTTCCTGTGGAAAGAAGGAAGAAAAGTTACCAATACAGGGACCAGCTCCTTTTGCGGTACAAGAAATAGTAATGCAGGATGCGACAGTATACCAAGAGTTTACCGCTAATCTTGAAGGACAACAAAATGTCGAAATCAGACCTAAAGTAAGCGGATTTATTCAAAAAGTATATGTTGATGAAGGTCAGGTGGTTAAAAAAGGGCAGCTTTTATTCAAATTAGAAACTCAAATGCTAAACCAAGACGCTTCGGCTGCAAAAGCAATGGTTTCAGCAGCGCAAGTTGAAGTGGATCGTTTAAAACCCCTTGTAGATCGAAATATCATCAGTAATGTACAATTGGCGACAGCCAAAGCCAAGTTAGCACAAGCAAAAAGTGCCTATGGAAGTATTGCTGCTAATATTGGGTATGGAACTATCTATTCTCCTGTAAATGGAGTTATTGGAAGTTTGCCCTTTAAAGAAGGTAGTCTAGTAAGTCCAACTGCCGAAATACCAATGACAACAGTATCTGACACGAAAATTGTTCGCGCGTACTTTTCAATGAATGAAAAACAAGTACTATATTTTAATAGAACTTTTAAAGGATCTACAACTGCCGAAAAGCTAAAAGTGGCTCCTCCGGTTAGCCTGATTTTAGTTGACAATTCGGAATACGATCAAAAAGGGAAAATTGCTACCATGAATGGATTAGTAAATTCCACTACGGGAACTACAGAGTTTAGAGCTGAATTTACTAATCCAGAAGGGCTTTTACGAAGCGGAAGTAGCGGAATCATTCGTTTACCAATCGTACAAAGCAATGTTATTTTGGTACCCCAAGTGGCTGTTTTTGAAGTACAGGGAAAACAAATTATATATGCTGTCGAACAAGGAAACAAGGTTAAATCAAGAATCATAGAAACCAATGGGACTTCTGGTTTGGATTACATTGTAACGAATGGTCTCGCCGCAGGGGACGTTGTAGTAATTGAGGGTGCTTCAAAACTAAAAGATGATATGGAAATTGTACCACAGCCTACTAAAAATGAGGTAATAGCAAATACTGCTACAACAAAGGCTACTGCTACAAAAACGACTACTAAAAAATAATTGCAAAGATGTTAAAAACTTTTATAGAGAGACCTGTACTCTCGACCGTAATCTCAATTCTCATTACCATTTTAGGTGTATTAGGATTGATGTCCTTACCCGTAGAACAATATCCCGAAATAGCACCGCCAACCGTACAGGTAACCGCCAATTATACTGGAGCCAACGCTGAAACGGTATTAAATAGTGTGGTAATTCCGCTGGAAGAAGAAATTAATGGTGTAGAAGGTATGACGTATATGACGTCTTCTGCAGCAAATGATGGTTCCGCTAAAATTTCTGTTTATTTTGCATTAGGGACTGATCCTGATATTGCGGCAGTAAACGTGCAAAATAGAGTAGCTAGAGCCACGAGTAAGTTGCCTACTGCAGTAGTACAAACTGGGGTTACCACAGTAAAAAGCCAAACTAGTGCTTTGATGTTCTTTGCATTATATTCTAAAAACAAAGCTTATGATGAAGTTTATATTCAGAATTATGCTAAAATCAACTTGGTACCCAAATTACAACGTGTAAAAGGAGTTGGTCAGGTAAATGTTTTTGGAGCCAAAGATTATTCGATGCGAATTTGGATTAATCCTGAAAAAATGGCTACTTATGGAATTGCTCCAAAAGATGTTCAAGCAGCCTTGCAAGAACAAAACGTGGAAGCTGCTCCAGGAAAATTTGGAGAGAATGCAGACGGAGTTTTTGAATATGTTATTAAATACAAAGGAAGACTTTCGGAAATAAAAGATTATGAGAATATCATTATCAAATCTACTGGAAACGGAAATTTCTTAAGAATTAAAGATGTAGCCACTGTCGAATTAGGCGGTTTCAATTATGGAACTAAGAATATCGCCATGGGCAAAGAAGGGGTTGTAGTAGGAGTTTTTCAAACTTCTGGTTCCAATGCCCAAGATATTACCACAGAGATCATGAGTATCTTAGAGGAGTCAAAAGTAGATTTCCCGTCTGGCGTAGACTATATTATTCCTTTTAACACTAAAACATTTCTGGATGCTTCTATCGACAAAGTAATACACACTTTAATCGAGGCTTTTCTATTGGTTTTTCTAGTTGTTTATTTATTCTTACAAGATTTTAGATCCACTTTAATTCCCGCTATTGCTGTACCAGTAGCTATTATTGGTACTTTTTTCTTCCTGCAAATATTTGGGTTCTCTATCAATATGCTAACGTTGTTTGCAATGATTTTGGCCATTGGTATTGTCGTCGATGATGCCATTGTCGTCGTCGAGGCAGTGCATGCTAAGCTGGATGAAGGCGCAAAATCAGGGAAAGAAGCTACGATTTCTGCGATGAATGAAATTACAGGAGCCATTGTTTCTATTACATTAGTAATGGCGGCAGTATTTATTCCAGTATCGTTCTTAAGCGGACCATCGGGAGTATTTTACCAACAATTTGCTATTACTTTAGCGATTGCTATTTTAATTTCGGCGGTAAATGCCTTGACTTTAAGTCCTGCTTTGTGTGCATTGCTATTAAAACCGCATCCTGACTCTGACCATCATGATGCTAATTTTAAAGACCGTTTTTTCATTGCTTTCAACTCTAGTTTTGATCGAATGAATGCTAAATATGTGAAATCTCTTGGTTTCTTAGCTGCAAAAAAATGGATTACTGTTATTGGTTTAGTAGTTTTTACTGGGATTACGATTTTGTTGTTCCAAACTACTCCTTCTGGATTTATTCCAAATGAAGATAGAGGAATCATCATGGCCGATTTAACACTTCCTCCTGGAACTACTTTGGAGAAGACTAAAAAGACCGTACAAGAATTGGATTCCATCATTGCTTCGATGGATATTGTTGAGGCCCGAATGAATATCGTAGGCTATAGCTTGCTAAACGGCGTAAATGGAGGTTCATATGCGTTTTCAGTAATTAAATTGAAAGACTGGAGCGAACGTACCGAAGCCAATCAATCTGTAGATGCTGTGGTTGGCCAATTGTTTGCCAAAACAGCCGGTTTAAAGGAGGGTCGTGCCTTATTCTTTACACCTCCAAGTGTACAAGGTTTTGGTAGTGCCGATGGTTTTGAATTGAAAGTACAAGACAAAGGAGATGATGATTGGGCAACCGTTAGTAAAGTGACAAACGAATTCTTAGGAGAGTTGATGAAACGTCCTGAAGTTCAATATGCCATTACTAATTTCAATCCTACTTTCCCACAATATCAAATGGATATTAGTATAGAAAGAGCAAAGGATGCTGGAGTAGCTATCTCTGACATATTTAATACCATGCAAGGCTATTATGGTGGATTGTATACAACGGATTTCAACAAGTTTGGAAAACAATACCGAGTAATGATTCAAGCAAAACCGGAAGACAGGGCAAACCTTGAATCGATTAACAATATTTATGTTAAAAATGGAGCCGGTCAAAAAGTGGCAATCAGTCAGTTTGTAGATTTTAAAAGAATATACGGTCCTGAGGCTGCTGCTCGTTTTAACATGCTAAAAGCCGTTAATATTAACGGTAAAGCAAACGCTGGATTTAGTTCTGGTGATGCTATTAAAGCGGTTCAAGAAGTAGCAGCACAACATTTACCAAAATCATATACCTATGAATTCTCAGGAATGACACGTGAAGAGATTCTTGCAGGGAACCAAGCTCTTGGGGTATTCTTATTAAGTTTAATCTTTGTTTACTTCTTATTAAGTGCGCAGTACGAAAGTTATTTAGTACCATTATCAGTATTACTTTCACTTCCTGTAGGTATTGCTGGTGCTATCGGTTTTGTAAAACTCGCAGGATTAGAAAATAATATCTATTTCCAGGTGGCTCTAATCATGTTGATTGGACTACTCGCCAAAAATGCGATTTTGATTGTGGAGTTTGCTATACAAAGGCGACGAAACGGAATGGACTTGACACAAGCGGCTATTGAAGGTGCAAAAGCACGTTTACGTCCTATCCTGATGACTTCGTTGGCATTTATCTTCGGGTTAATGCCATTGGCACTAGCCTCTGGAGTTGGCGCTGTAGGAAACCGTTCTATTGGTATGGGTGCTGTTGGAGGAATGCTTATCGGAACTATTTTTGGAGTTTTTGTTATTCCAATTTTGTTTGTAATCTTTCAAGGATTACAAGAACGTATCTCTGGAAAGCCAGTAGATACTAAAGAATCAAATGTTGCACTTTTAGAAGAAGAAAATGAAAAATAAAATATATAGAGTCGCGCTTTTAGGACTAACAGCAACTGTAATGCAATCGTGTTTTGTTGCCAAAGACTATAAAAGACCCGAATTAAAAACAGCTGATTTGTATCGTAATGAAGTGGTGTCGACTGACACTACTTCATTAGCAAATGTATCCTGGGATAAAATTTTTACTGACCCGCTTTTGCAAGGCTATATTTCAAAAGGCTTACAGAATAATTTGGATATCCGCATTGCTATGCAAAATATTGTGGCAGCACAGGCAACGATGAAACAAGGAAAATCAGGCTACTTTCCTAGCCTGTCTGTAGGAACAGACTGGACTCATCAAGAATTGTCTAAAAACAGTCAGTTTGGAGCTTTTTTGGCAGACCGTAGTACGAATCAATATCAATTGTCAGGAAATCTTTCTTGGGAAGCGGACATCTGGGGGAAAATAAGAAGCAATAAACGCGCTACTAATGCTGCTTATCTACAAACAACGGCAGTAAATCAAGCGATAAAAACACAATTAATTGCAAATATCGCGACCGTTTATTATCAATTGCTTTCAGTAGATGCACAAATAAAAGTAGCTGAGGAAACTTTAATCAACAGGGATAAAAGTGTCGAAACTATTATTGCACTTAAAAAAGCTGGGAATGTTACTGAAGTTGGGGTCAAACAAACAGAAGCTCAAAAATATGCTACTCAAATCATCATTGCTGATTTGAAGAATAACATCATTATCCTGGAGAATACGATGAGTATACTTCTTGGAGAACCTTCGGCTAAAATTGAACGTAATACTTTTGAATCTCAGTCTATGCAACCAGCAATTACCTTAGGGGTTCCTGCCAGTTTGTTGAGAAACAGACCAGACGTGATTGCAGCAGAATATAATTTGATTACTAATTTTGAAATGACAAATGTAGCCAAAAGTGGATTTTATCCAACCTTAAAGGTTACCGCTTCAGGAGGATTTCAAAGTATTGATTTGAAAGAATGGTTTAGTGCTAATTCTATCTTTGCTAATGTAATTACGGGTTTAACACAACCTATTTTCAATCAAAGACAAGTAAAAACGAAGTTTGAAATAGCGAAAGCAAATCAAGAGAAAGCGTATTTACAGTTTGAACAATCACTGCTTACTGCTGGTAAAGAAGTTTCGGATGCACTGGCACAGTACAATAATGAGACCTATAAAATTACAATTCGTACAAAACAGGCAGATGCACTTAAAAAAGCATCTAATTACTCCGATGAATTGTTAACCTATGGCTTAGCAAATTATCTCGAAGTATTAACATCTAAAAATGATGCTTTAAATGCTGAATTAAGTTTAGTAGACAACAAGTTCCAACAATACAAAGCGGTAATTCAATTGTACAAAGCCCTTGGTGGGGGATGGCAATAAAGGATTTCGAATAAAAATATAATAAGTTGTTAATTCAAAAAAAGCCACTGAGTATCGTACTTAGTGGCTTTTTTGCGTTTTGTAAAAGCTTTTGACTGATTTCTATTCTTAAAGTATAAAAATAATGCAAAAGGTTATTTGTAAAACATTGATTTAAATTGATTTCAAAGGCAGTTCATTTCCATATATAGCTCTATCTACGGATGCATTAGACCAACATTATATTTTTCAGATAAAAATTTTGCAATCAAAGTAGTAGAATTTATGAACAGAACGTCCTCGTAAGCTGTAAAATAGCTAACATCTATATTATGAGTTTCCTCTTTTGAAATGATAACTACAGGACTACCCTGGTTCTCTTCTCCTATTAATGCTACAATTTTCCTTCTGGGTGTCGTGAAGTCTACATAAACGATGTCTAATTCCTTTCTAAGATCTGGATAATAGCTTAGAATACCTTCAATAATAGCACAGTCTGGACAATAATAGAGCGTTCCCTTCTTATCTGCTTTTGGGTCAATAAAATTTGGCTTTAATAAAAATAATTGAATCATAATATTTTTTTATTTTTTATATTTTTTAAATCAGCGGAAGGCGATATTTGTTGTCTTATTTCCTATTCAAATTAAATACTTCTTTGCCACGCTGCCCTGCTGATAAAACGCATGTATTAGCTCCAAAATTATATTTTTTTTCGAAAAAAATGATGAGTTTAAACAAAGTAATCAAATATTCCAAGTGTTAGCAAATAGCCCAATACTGCTCCGCCCAAAACAATAATTGCACTGTTTACTTTTTTGTAATTAAACACAATTACAACACTCACTATGGCTATTAAAATCGTTCGCCAGTCTGTGATCGTTTCCTTACCCAATTCATAACAAATGGAGACGATTATAGCGATAGAGGCCACGTTTACGGCATCCAAAAATACAGCAAAAGACTTCGAATTCCTCATCTTTTTTACCAAAGGATTTAATAATGCTACAAACACAAATGAAGGTAAAAATATCGCCAGCGTTGCAATGAGTGCGCCGGGTATTCCATTGATTTGATAACCCACAAAAGTCACAGAGGAGAAAACGGGTCCCGGTGTGAATTGTCCCACCGCAATGGCATCTATCAATTGGGTTCGTGTCAGCAATCCTTTGGCTACCAATTCGGCATCCAAAAAAGCAAAAAGTACATAGCCACTGCCATATAAGATTGCTCCTATTTTTAAGAAAATTAGAAATAAATTAAAATTTGTAGGTGCAAGTAAAGCCGTTTTAGAAACCGGAACTAGTGTGAGCGAAATCCAGCTGTTCCCTTTTACATTCGAATTGGGTTCGGTTAATGAATTCCAAAACAACGCTAGGAATCCGGCACCAAAAAGTAGTGCAATTTCATTGAACTGCAACAGCGAAAGCAGTAAAATAATACTACCTATAACTCCTAACCGAATCGTCTTCAAGGATTTTTTTGCCAAAGGAAAAATGGCACCCAGAATAATCGCAATTATCGCGGGTTTTATGCCATACAAAAAAGGTTGTATTTCAGGTAACTGACCGTATTCTTTATAAAGCCAGGCAAAGATTCCTGTTAAGATAACGGCTGGGACAATAAAACACATGCCCGCAACAATAAGTCCCTTCCACCCTGCCCTTTCATGACCAATATGAATTGCCATTTCGGTACTATTAGGCCCTGGAATTAAATTAGTAGCCCCTATTAAATCTAAAAAATGCTGTTCCTCAAGCCACTTTTTTTTAACAACTACTTCCTCTCGCATCAGAGAGATGTGCGCGGCTGGACCACCAAAACCTATAATTCCTAACTTTAAAAAAAGTGCAGCTACTTCTTTTAATTTTTGTTTTTCATTCATTACGATCGCTCGTTTATTATTTTATTTATGATGGGTCAGTTATTTTTTTTTAAGTTTTATCGGTATCCCAATTTCCTCTTCGGAATCAGGATCGTCATTTTTATATTTAGCACCATAAATTTCAAAATGAGGTCTGTAATCTATAATATATTCTGAACTAGGCAACCAGGAAGCAAAAATATATTCAAATGCAACTGGAACGCCACTCGCATCGCCTTTGTAATTAAAAACAGTATAAAGTCTGCTGTTGATTGTAAAAGATTCCATATTGTTAGGAATTCTTTTAAAACCAGTGACCGCTATCGCAGCCCAATATTCAAAGGAGTCATGGGATTTGTGCTGAGCCGTCTGTGTTACGTTTTTGGTTGCACAGACTTTCAGTTTTCTACAAATTAGTACTCTTTGTTTTTATAACGCTAATTTATAAAGTAGCACCTCTTCTGTATCGTCTGTAAGTTTAATTTTTTTCTCAAACTTAAGTCCTAGTTTCATCAATAATTTTTGAGATCCGGTATTTTTTTCTGAGGTGATCGCACTAATTTCTGTTAAATTAAAGTCAGTAAAAGCGGCTTCTTTTAGCGTATTGGCGCTTTCAAAACCGTATCCTTTATTTTCATATTTTGGAAGAAAAGCAAACCCAATATCTATACCTTCCAGACCCTCCCGATCGTAAAGTCCGCAGAAACCTATTTTTGCATCATCAAATTTTCTAGTGACCGTAAAATTCCCAAAACCATTTTTTTGGATTGATGGAACGATCTTAGTTTCTATATATACTTCGGCATCTTCGATGCTATTTAATTTTCTATCTCCAATAAACTCTAGCCATTTTGGAGAGTTGAATACTTCTAAAATTAATGCTGCATCTTCTGCAGTGGTGGGTGTTAGAAATAGTCGGTTTGTTTCAAATGTTTTCAATTCGTTTGGTTTTAAAATTCAAATTGTGTGTTTTTACCTAAAAATTCCGATCCTCTTTTCCGAAATTTACAAAAGTAAATATACTACAATTGTCCTACAAAAAATAGGTATTTATACGCGAATTTTTAAGAATTTTGCTATTAAGGATTATAGAACAACAACGATTCTCCTTCTAGTGCTCTAAAAACTACTTCTTTGTCAAAACATTTTTTGTTCCGCCCTGAATGATGGTCATTTGATTTGCTGTTGGATTAAACTCCAATACAATTCCAGCTGCTCTAAATTCGAATGTGTCTTTTTTAATAGCGTCCAACGGAAAAGCGCCTTGTCCCGTTGCTTGCGCCATCAATTTCGCATCATCCTTTTTAACAGTAATAGCTAATGGAAATGCAGTACTTGCGTATACTCCTAAATATTGATCTAAATCTTCTGTCTTTAGGTCTAAAGTGGTAAACGTGGGAATTTCAAATTTTCTATTATAATAGCTCGATAAAATGGCGATGACAATGTCGTTATTCCCATAATTAATCCCATTTGAAGTGATAGCAATACTCAGTTTACTCTCTGGGAAATATGATAATGCCGAGCGAAATCCATCGATTCCTCCAGTATGTCCGTATCCTATTTTATCATAAAACGGCACCTGAAAAATCCCCATTCCGTATTTATCTTGGATTGTTTTCATTTGTTCCAATGAAGCTGCAGAAATCAATTTTCCAGTAAATAATCCATCAATAAACTGTGTTAGATCAGTTGGGGTTGATACCATCCCTCCTGCACCCATTGGGATTGAGGTGTTAGTTTCTATTTCCTTGTTCCATTTGTCTGTATAGCTGTAGGAATAACATTCGTTGTTAGCGATACTTATTTTACCTCCAAAATAAGTGTTTTTTAAATCTAATGGCTTCACAATTTTTGTTTGCACCAATGCGGCATAAGGCTTTTTGTAGACTTCCTCTAGAATATAACTCAACAACACATAATTAGAGTTGCTGTATTCTCCTGTACTGTTAGGTTCAAAAACACTTTTACCGTTGGCAATGATAGCAACCATTTCTTTGGCAGTTTTGGCTGTTGCGCTGTAGGACATATACTCAGGAGCGTTGGTGAAATTATAAATCCCACTGCGGTGGTTTAATAAATTGCCAATAGTAATTTTAGCAGCATTTTCAATAGTTGGAAAATAGCCTTCAATAGTTTGATTCAGGCTTAATTTCTTTTCCTCGATGGCTTTAAAAACTAAGGCCGAGGTAAACATTTTAGAGATGGAACCAATTCTATATTTGGTAGAAATGGTTGTTGTTTTATTACTTGCCATATCATCTTTTCCTATGGCATTCGTATAGATAATTTTCCCGTTCTCAGATACGGCAACGCTTCCCATATACTTGTCTTTGGACTCCAAAACCTGAAACAGACTATCAATTTTAGCTTTATTGAAGTTTTGAGCAAATGTGGGAATGGAAACAAGTAGAACTAAAAAGACAAGGATTTTTTTCATATTGTATTTATTTATAATGGTTTGCGTATTGGTGAAGTAAAAATAGGTAAAACTTCTTTTTGTTGACATTCTTTATGAGTACACTTCCGAAGTTTCGGAAGCAATCTTGCACCAGCTTTAAGTTTGTAAATCTAACTGGTATAAATAAACACAATTAATACCCCATGCTGTCATTAGGACAAAGGAGAAATCTCCGCGTGCTTTGCGGTTACATATCGCAGCGTTAGGAGTTTATTTCTTGATACTCTTTTCCGCATTTCTAATGTCTAGGTAAGACTTCATAAACAACACTGCTATTGCCATTCTAAACAATCGATAAACCCAAATATTAACTTCCCAGAAGAAAATTTTTTGTGTCTTTTCGATATCAAATAAGGAGTCAATAAAAGATATTAAAAATAAAATAGCCAATGCTAAATAAACGTTTTTGTGCATTTTCATATTAAAATTATTAGGTATTTTTTGTTACTATTGTTTTAGTGTCAACTTTGCAGTTGACATTCTTTGCAGGTACAAGCGAGACGCTTGCGCTAGCGGGAGTTCCGTTCAACCGCGGTTTCATTGTTGGCTTTTCAAGCCCAACGAGCATCTATGTAAAAGCAGTAAATTGAGCCTCAAAATAATTACTAACTGCAGTACAGTTTTGGCTGTCTGCT
>NZ_JBZXDY010000022.1:0-68598 GCF_058725285.1 Flavobacterium sp. DW-iso2
AGTCTTGCATTTGGTATAATTTGGAAACACAAATATCAAGATTTTAATATTTCCCCACAACATTTTGTCTTGATCCAGTGTAATACTAATTTTATTCTAAAAAATGATATTGCAATTCAGTAATTCTGAACTCTTTAAAAAATCCCCTGATGCATTTTATTGTATTGGAGATTATTTTCAATTGATTAAGCTTAATTTTTTAGTAAATTTAGGGTACTCAATAGGATACTATTTTATTCATCTTGCAAAAAACAGCTGGTAAATAGCAAGCATGTTATTCCG
Source organism: Flavobacterium sp. DW-iso2 (assembly GCF_058725285.1). NCBI lineage: Bacteria > Pseudomonadati > Bacteroidota > Flavobacteriia > Flavobacteriales > Flavobacteriaceae > Flavobacterium > Flavobacterium sp. DW-iso2. The sequence goes on from NZ_JBZXDY010000022.1 coordinate 283, forward strand.
TAAAAACTAACTTTTAAAATAAGTATCTTACTATATTTGATTAAAATATTATTAAAAAATTAAAAACTATAAATATGAATTATAAAAATATTACCGTTGCCGGAAGTGGTGTTTTAGGATACCAAATTGCGTTTCAAACAGCGTTTCATGGTTTTCATGTCATCGTTTACGATATTAATGATGAAGTGTTAGAAAAAGCAAAAACAAAATTCAATAGTTTGAGTGAATCATATAAAAAAGATTTAAATGCAACACAAGAACAATTAGATAAAACCTTTCAAAACCTTAGTTACAATTCTGATTTAGCTGCAGCAGTTGCAAATGCAGACTTGCTAATTGAAGCGGTACCGGAAAGTCCAGCAATAAAAATAGATTTTTACCATAAATTGGCTAAAGTCGCCCCCGAAAAAACTGTTTTTGCTACAAACTCATCAACGCTTTTACCGAGTGAATTTGCAGATGCTACAGGAAGACCTTCAAAATTTTTAGCCTTACATTTTGCTAATACGATTTGGATTCATAACACGGCAGAAATCATGGGACACGCTACTACAGATCCAAAAGTTTTTGAAGATCTAGTTAGTTTTGCCAAAGCTATTGGTATGCTGGCTTTACCGCTACATAAAGAGCAGCCAGGTTACATACTTAATTCTTTGTTAGTGCCTTTGTTAAGTGCGGCAACTAACTTGCTTGTGAATGAAGTTGCTGATCCACACACTATAGATAAAACTTGGATGAAAGCAACTGGAGCACCTCTAGGACCTTTTGCGATTCTAGATGTAGTAGGTATTACAACAGCTTATAATATTAATAAAATCGCAGTAGAGAAAAACCAAGATGAGTTAAAAATAAAAACAGTAAAATACTTAAAAGAGAATTTTATTGATAAAAATAAATTAGGTGTTTCAACTGGTGAAGGGTTTTATAAATACCCAAATCCAGCATATAAAGATCCTGATTTTTTAAAATAGCTTTTAGCTAACTTTATAGACTCTGATAAGGCTGTCCGAAAAGTAAATTTTGGGCAGTTTTTTTTGTTTACTATTTTGATTATTAGTTTATTTAAGTTAAAAAATTAAGGTTTATGTAGCCAGTTTTTAAACATCATTCTGTTCATCAACAAGAATTTTTTCGTAAAATTTAAATGATTTAATCTCAAAGGATCATGCTGCAAGATTAATTGATTCAGTTGTTGAGAAACTCGAGATTTTGAACATCTTTTCGAAATATAAAGGTGGTGGAACGTCAAGTTATCACCCTAAAATGGTACTTAAAATTCTATTTTATGGCTATTTAAACAATACTTATTCTTATAGAAAAATCGCTAAAGGAGTAAAGGGAAATATTTATTTTATGTGGCTTTCAGGTGGGTTGCAAGCAGATTTATAACTATAAATTACTTTAGAGGGCAAAAATTAAAAGGTAGCATTGAAAATTTATTTCGACAATTAGTAGATATAATGTTTGATTTTGAATTAGTTAGTCTTTAAAAACAGTTTATATACTAAGTTTTTATAGATAACCTATATAAAGTGGTTCTGATTGCGCGTACAACTTCTCAAGAAATTGAGAAGTTTTTTTGATCTTAATTTTATTAAATATAACAGGTGTTAATTTAAAATTAATCAAAGCTAAACTTAGCAAGGGAGTACGCATAAATCATTAAATTTACCAAATGATTACAAAGAAAAAAACAAACTGGTTCGGAATGTTGTTTGAATGGAACGGTTCAGTCCTTCCTCAATTATTACCCCGCTTATTTATACTTTTCCTATATACGATCGCTATTGTCTACTTTAGAGATTCTTTACTCGAATACCATCTTTATATCAACCCAGCAATTTTTACTCTCTTTGGAATTGCCTTAGCTATTTTTTTGGGTTTCAGAAATACTGTTAGTTACGATCGATTTTGGGAAGGTAGAAAGCTTTGGGGTGCACTATTAAATGATACGCGTTCACTTGCTCGTCAATCACATACGCTGGTAGACGGGGAGGATTATGAAAAACAGCGAACTCATTTCATACTAATGCTGATGGCTTTGGTTCATGCTTTAAAACATCAATTAAGAGAAACAAATCCTGATGCTGATATGAAACGCCTATTAGCAAATTATTATGATCAAAAACTACAAACAGCTGTTTTTAAACCTATTGTTATTTTAAAAAACTTGGGACTTTGGGTAAATAAAGCCAAAAATGATGGGAAATTAGATAGTATAACACAGGTCGCTTTTGATGAAAATCTCAATAAATTATCAGATATTATAGGAGGTTGCGAAAGGATTGCCAGCACTCCTATACCTTATACTTACAGTGTTTTATTACATCGTACAGTCTATATTTATTGCTTTTTACTTCCTTTTGGTTTTGGGGAAAGTATGTTGTGGACTTTGCCTTTTGTGATCGTTTTTATTGCCTATACCTTTGTGGCTCTTGAAGCGATTGCAGATGAGTTAGAAGATCCATTTGGTATCGAACCTAATGACTTAGCCTTAGACGCTATGTCTGCTATGATTGAAAATACACTATCTGAGATTGATAATAAACATATTGAACCTAGTAAAAGCGCTAATGGTTACTATATCACTTAGAATGCAATAGGCGCAGCAAGGCAACTGTCAGGAATATCAAATGCATTTACCAAGGAAACAGCATCTGGTCTAATTTCCCAGCACAACTGATTGACTATCTTGCGTATGGCTTTTGTTTTTACAGCTTCCATATAACCATCCTCAAGATACCATCCTTTATTTTTTTCAATCTGCGAAAGTGCATACAATTGATATAATTTCAACATGACTTCTTTGCAATTTTTGTCTTCAATTACTTGTATGGCCTCTTGAAACTGCTCCAATACAACTCGTTCAAGATAGGCCTGAGCGACATCAATCATTTGATGCTGCACAATATTAAAAGCATCATAAGGATCAAGTCCGCTATCAATTAGTTTTTTTATTCGCTTTGCTGCAGATGCCAAAGTCGTTTTTTCCCTGTATTGAAAAGCTTGTAAATGAAACTCCTCATCAATTAAATGGGAATCATCCGTTTTTCTGGTTACTATTGGATTCTTTTCAGAAATAGCCGTTTTAGCATTCTCATAAACATAATTAATCATTCCCATTGCATCCATTTTGCCAAATGATTTTCTAAATTCTGATAAACGATTTTTGGCAACTAGTTGCATTAATACGGTATTGTCGCCTTCAAAAGTGGTATAGATTTCAGTATCATTTTTTAAAGCATCAATACGATTTTCGGATAAATAAGCTTTGCCGCCGCAAGCCTCGCGACATTCCTGTAAAATAGCAGTGGTGCTCCAAGTAGAGTAGGCCTTCATACCCGCGGCAAGGGCTTCAATCTCCTGCATTTCAGATTCGCTTTTAGTAATGAAACGATTCGTAACGTATTGCAATGCAAAATGGATTGCATATGTTTTTGCCAGCAATGGAAGAAGTCGTCGTTGATGGATACGGTAATTTAATATTGGAACTTCTGAGCCTCCTTCGGGCCCAAATTGTCTGCGCTTATTGCTATATCTAATTGCAATTGTTAAACCAGATTTGGCTGCAGCCAATGCAGATCTCGGAATTCCAATTCGGCCACCAACCAAAGTTCCTAGCATGGTAAAAAATCGTCTATTATCACTTGGAATTGGGCTTTCAAATTCTCCCTTTTCATTTATCGAGGCAAAGCGATCTAGCATATTCTCTTTTGGAATAACTACATTATCAAAACGAATAGTTCCATTATCGACTCCATTAAGTCCCATTTTAAGTCCACAATCACCTATAGTAATTCCTTTTAAAATTGTACTGTTGGTATCTCGAAGCGGAACGATAAAGGCATTCACCCCATAATCAGTTTCACCAATAATTAATTTTGCAAAAACAGTAGCCATTTGTCCGTGTACAGCAGCGTTTCCAATGTATTCTTTTTGTGCCTTTTCATGCGGTGTATGAATGGTAAATGTTTGGTTTTTATGATTATAGGTCGCCGTTGTTTCCATTCCTTTGACATTTGAACCGTGATTCGTTTCTGTCATTGCAAAACAGCCAGGGAGTTGTAGTGAGCCAATATCTTTTAAGTACTTACTGTAATGTTTTTCTGTGCCAAGTGATTGAATGCTCATTCCCCAGAGTCCAAATTGTACGCCAAACTTTATTACTAAGCTTAAATCATGGTAACTTAATGTTTCCATGATTGCAAAATAATCTTGAATGTTTCCGCCACCGCCATATTGTTTTGGATAACCCATATTACCTAGATTTTCATCTGCGAGTATTTTACACCACTCATAGACTTTTTCACGATAAACAGCAGTGTCTGTAGGAGTTTCATATGCAAACTCAGGTCTGCTGATAACAGATTTTACTTTTTTAATAATTTCGGCTTGTTTTCCATCCAGAATTTGAGTTAGTTTTTCTATTTCAAATCTATTGCTGGTCTGATAATTTGAAGTAAAGGTATTTGCAATTGTTTCGAAATCCGCCATTGCTTCTTCGCCTGATATCCCTAAATCATTTTCGAGTTTTACAAAAGCAGGTTTAAGATCGCTGATGGTTCTATCATTTTCAGAAAGTAAAATTGAAATATCAAAAAGGGATCTTGTTAAAGGGTTTTTCTGAAGAATAATTTCAATTTCAGATTTCCAATTAGCCACGACTTCTCTAGATGGTGGAGATGACACAGCAATTTTTGAAAGGAGAGATTCCTGTTCCTCTTTCGAAAGCCAGCTCTGGGAAACGATAAACTTTTGTAAAGTCAAGAATTCTTTTTGACTCAAGAGATCATCAGACCATACGAGATAAAAAAGAGGTATAAAGGCTTTGAGTTTTAAATTTTCCATAATGAATTTGAATTACGTTTTTAAACTTCTTCAATATAGCGAAATTTAACTATCGAACATGAAAACTAGAAAGAAAATAGATGACCTTCAAAAGTTAAGTTTAAGATACCCTTTTTTAACTTCCTATTAGTATTTGTTTGTGCCAAAACAAATAATACAATCCTTACTTTTGTAGTTACGATAAGAAAATAAATCCATGAATATAAATAATCACTCCCATACAAAAATATCAGTTCTAGACCTTGCAATAGTTAGGGAAGGTGGTAGTGCTTCCGATACTTTTAAGAACAGTCTTGATCTTGCCCAGCATGTCGAAAAGTGGGGGTATAATCGATATTGGTTAGCAGAACATCATAATATGCCAGGGATTGCCAGTAGCGCAACTTCTATTTTAATTGGATATGTTGCTTCAGGAACAACTACTTTAAGAGTGGGTTCAGGGGGCATTATGCTACCTAATCACGCACCGTTAATCGTAGCAGAACAATTTGGAACCCTTGCCACACTTTTTCCTGACCGAATTGATTTAGGATTAGGTCGTGCTCCAGGAACAGATCAATTTACGGCAGCAGCCTTGAAAAGAGATGAACATGCGGCTCAGGAATTCCCAGCTAATGTGGAAGAATTGCAACTGTATTTTTCTGAGGGAAATAAAAAAGGGCGAGTTCGCGCTATTCCCGGAGAAGGGGTAAACGTCCCAATCTGGATTTTAGGTTCGAGTACTGACAGTGCTTATTTAGCCGCCGCAAAAGGATTGCCTTATGCTTTTGCTAGTCATTTTGCCCCTGCTCAACTACTTACCGCCATAGCAATATACCGTAATAATTTTCAACCTTCAGAGCAATTACAAGAACCTTATGTTATTGCTTGCATTAATGTAATTGCAGCCGATTCTGATGATGAAGCGGAGCGATTAGCGACTTCTTTTAAGAGATTGTTCCTCGGAATTATAACAGGAAACAGACAGCAGCTTAAAGAAGCGGTTGATCCTGGGGAAGGTTTTATGGATCCAATGGAAGAAGCGGCATTGCAACAAATGATTGCCTATACCTTCATAGGGGGATCCGAAAAAGTAAAAAGAGAATTAGACTATTTTCTTGAAAAAACCAAAGTCGATGAATTGATGGTAGCCTCTGCTATTTATGAGCATGAAGCCAGACTTCATTCCTACGAAATTTTAGGACAATTAGAAATCTAATTACACTTAGTAGAGCGTCAGGGCACCCAGTATTTCTTCTGATAGGAAAGGCCCTCCAGGGTATTTAGCGGTATAATCAAGGTTAAGCCAAACTTGACCACGTTCATCTATATGGTAGTGCAGTTGCTTTTTATAGCTTTCCTTTTCAAAAAGCACATTTTTAATCAAATAATTGACAGTTTCCAGATCATTCAAGGTACCTATGAGAATTTCCGGGTAAATATGCCCTTTAGTGTGAATTAGTCGAGGAGTTCCTCCAATGGCTCGTACAGCAGCAGCCATCAAAATAGAATGGTCGTCACAATCTCCAGAGAAATAGTTCAAGGACTCACTAGCAGTTGCAATATAGTCTCCGTCTTTTGGGTCACTTACATAATTCCAACGACTATTTATTTCTTTAAACACTGCAAAGCATTGAATTATGGTTCTATAATCAGAGTAGCCTTTTATATTTTTGAAGTGTTCTGAAGTAGCCATTACAGCAAAATTCCTTACTCTGGGATTTTCATACTCAATGGCATTAATAATTTTTGATTTATTGGGAAATGGCAACAGTTTCGCAATGATAATATCTTGCGGGTTTGGATTATCAGACATGGTGTATAACATCGAATCATAATCTTCATAAACACTGTTGAAACCATAATTTCCAGATGCTGTACCGTAAAACAAAACTAAAATATATAAGAAAATACATATTATAATAATGGTTCTTAAAAGTCTTAAAACCAACTGTATTGCAACGATTATTAGCAAGAACAAGAGGATACGGTCAATATTAAAAAACCAGTTTAACTCAATTAAATTCTCATGGGCAATAATGAAAAGAGGAATCGCAATTAAAATATTCATAACAAAAATGATAACGTCATCCCAAGGTTTTTTAACCCGAAGTTTTTGTATATAATATTTAAAAGGAATGTTTTTAATGTTTACCATAATGAACCCAAAAATCAAAAAACTAGATTAGTTCTACAATTTCATCAAAAGTACCTATTTTATCAATGATTTTCAGTTGAAATAGTTGATTTTGAACATTGTTTAACATTTCGGTTGTTAATGGTTTTTCTGACCATTCTGTTAATGATAGCCATTCTTGAATATCTTCTATTTTTTGATTGTAATTAACGGCTAGCATTCTGTCTATATTTGGAATGTCTTTGAAACTTTTGGTGGATTTATTGATAGTACTCAAGATGCTTTTAATCACATCAGGGTTATTTTCTACTATTTCATTACGAACAGCAATTACGAAGCAAGGCCAAGGCGTTGGGCAGTCCCCAATTCTTCTAAATAATCCTTTGTCTACTAAGGGTTTAGTCATAAAACGTTCCCACATAAAATAATCGGCACTGCCATTGCTTAAGGCTTCAACGGCTCCATCGATGGTATTTACAATTTCAAACTGAAGGTTATCTACTTTCCAGCCTTGCTTATTTGCATTTACGTAAGCCATTAATTGAGAACCAGAACCCAAACGGGAAATAGCTACTTTTGTATTTTCTAAATCAGAAAGGCTTTTGTATTTTGACTTAGCTGCTACGTGAATTCCCCAAATTAAAGGGGATTGCACATAAATTTGCACAATCTTACTATGATTGCCGGCAACGATATCTTTTACAATACCTTCCGTTAGAATTACCGCAATATCAGTCTCCCCATCGCGCAGCATCTGACACATTTTTCCTGTTCCCTCAGGAACATCGGTCCACTGTAAATCAATATTATTAGCTTCAAAATCGCCTTTTTCTATGGATAAGTGCCAAGGTAAATTAAAATGTTCCGGTACTCCCGCAATTTTTATTGTTTTCATTTTACAAATTTATTGCTAAGGTAGTAAGAGATAAGAGGATTTCAAATAAAAGAAATACTTATAAATTGAAATAAAAAAATTCCCTAAACATCGGCAAAATGAATAGGGAATCAACAAATGTAAAACTAAAAAAAACTATATTTAAGAAGATAATTCAACTGATTTTTTTTGCTTCATACTTCCTGTTTTTGCTAATCGGTTATAAAAAGAAAAAGCTTCTTCAAGTAGGTGAGGCGTTTGTCCGCCACCTAAACAAGCACGATTGTAATAATCAGATAGTTCCTCTTTGTAATCTGGATGGGCACAATTTTCAATAATTACTTTTACGCGTTCTCTTGGAGCCAATCCTCTCAAATCGGCCAGTCCTTGTTCAGTTACTAAAATATCTACATCATGTTCAGTATGGTCTACATGAGGAACTATGGGTACCACATGAGAGATTGCATCGAATTCTTTAGATGCTGACTGTGTGACAAAAATGCTCAAAAAACTATTTCTAGCAAAATCTCCAGATCCACCAATGCCATTCATCATTTTAGTCCCTGAAATATGTGTTGAATTTACATTGCCATAAATATCAAATTCGATAGCGGTATTAATAGCTATAATTCCCAATCTTCTAATCACTTCTGCGGAATTACTTATGTTTTGAGGACGAAGAATCATTTTGTCTTTATATTCATCAAAATTTTCTAAGACATGTTTGTAGCAGGCCTCCGAAACGGTAATCGATGATGCCGAAGCAAAATCCATTTTTCCGGAATCGAATAATTCAAAAGTGCTGTCTTGCAATACTTCAGAATACATGACTAAATTTTCGAAATTTCCTCTTGAAAATCCTGACATCACTGCATTGGCAACTTTTCCAATACCAACTTGTAATGGCATTAATGATTTTGTCAGTCTGCCAACTTTAATTTCATTTTCAAAAAAAGCAAGCAAATGATCAGCAATCGCAGTTGTTTTTTTATCCGGAACACTAACCAAAGCAGCACTATCTGGGAGTTCTGTAAATACAATTCCGACTACTTTTTTCGGGTCAATAGTTATATAATCGACTCCAATTCTATCATCGGAAGATTTGATATTGATAACATCTCGATTTGGATATTTTTCATGCATAAAAATATCGTGTAATCCTTTGAAATTTAAAGGTATGGAAGTGTTTATTTCGATAATAATTTTATCTGCTAAATGAGCGAAAGTGGCCGAATTCCCCACCGAAGTCGTAGGTATAATATTTCCTTTTTCGTCAATATAAGTAGCTTCAAGAATAGCAAAATCTAGTTTAGGTAGATGTTTATTTTCCAATAATTCAGCGGTCTCACTTAGGTGTTGGTCAATGAAGAGGACATTTCCTTCATTGATTTTTAGCCTCAGAGAACTGTCAGCCTGAAAAGGCATCCTTTTGTATAATGCATTATTTTTGGCTAAATCAGCATCAGTGTTATGTCCTAACGAGGCGCCAGTAATAAGTGTAATAGCGACATTTTCGAATTCTGCTTTTTTGGCAAAGGCAGGAAGTACCGCTTTGCTATCACCAGCTTTTGTAAATCCACTTGTACCAACTACCATTTTATCTTTTAAAAAATCGGCAGCTTCTTGTGCAGAAATTACTTTGTCTTTGTAACTTTGAAATCGAATTCGCTCTAAGTGCATAATTTATATTTTTAGTACGGAATTTAATAATAATCCGTATGTTTTATTAATGAATTAAAAACAATTGACATTTTAAATTATTAATATTACAATATTACTGAAATTTATAATTGACAAAATATTCTAAAAAGACAAATATGTATTCATTTCGGACACTATAAGATCGATAAATGATAGAAGAAAAATATTATATAAATAAAGTTGACACTGATAAAAAGAGCATTTATTGCCATCATGATTTGATGGGCGAATTGCTAATTCCAACCCATAAACATGACAAAGCTCAGATGTTATATACTGAAGGCGGTATTGTTTATGTGATTACACAAACCAATACTTATTTCTTACCAGCCCGCCATTTTATGTGGATTCCGAAAGGTGTAGAGCACAGTATTCATACCAATTCTCAAAATATAATAATGCGTAATTTATATTTTCCGGTTAAAAAGAATGAGCATACTTTTTATGAAAGCGAAGGGATTTATCCAATCAATGATTTGCTACTTCAAATGATGCTTTTTACCAATAGATGGGATGGAAATTTAATAAAAGGAAGTAGAAATTATGATATAACCAAAGCAATTAAAGCAATCTTACCTACAATTTGTTTGAATAACTTGCCACTATCCTTGCCTTTTTCTAAAGACGTCCGGCTAACAAAAATAGTAAAGTACTTAGATGATAATTTAGGGGAAAGCATTTTTTTTTCTAAAATAGCTGTTCAATTCGGATTTAGTGAGCGCTCACTGTATCGATTGTTTCAAAAAGATTTAGGGATGTCATTCATACAATACCTCACTATTCGAAGAATTTTAAAAGCAATCGAATTATTGTTAGAAAAACACCTTACCGTCAATGAAGTGGCGCAAGCTGTAGGCTATAATAGTGTGCCAACTTTTAGTAATACTTTCTACAAAATCCTTAGACAGCGACCGTCAGACTATATAAATGGAGAGCGAATTCTAAAAAAAAATTAGCAATTTGATTTGCTAACTTCTTTAATTTTTTCCAATATTCAATTTAAAGTACTTCGCAAATTTATCTAAAGTATAATCAATCAGTTCGTCTGCCGCTTTGTATGTATCAGGGTTAAAAGTTCCCGAAGCATGATTAGCAATAATAGCATCCAGCGATAAAGTATTGTGCCTTAAAAGCGTCGAAGGTCAATGTACTGCAGCAGTTTCGAATTCTTTGTAATATTCCGCCAAGGGTTTAGTCATAATATGTTCTTAAGTAAAATAATCGGCACAGCCATTGCTTAAGGCTTCAACAACCTCTTCTATGGTTTCTACAATTTCCAACTAAAGGTTGTCTATTCTTCAACCTTGATTATTTGCATTTAATTCATACCAAAGACAAGCAATCCCTTTCCAATCAAACTCGTTTTTTTGTTGCATTCCTAGTTTCTCTAGAATCCTACGCGAACCAACATTTTCAATATTTGCGGACGCATACATTGTTTTTATGTCCATAGTATTGAATCCGTAATCGAGCCAGGCCTTTGCCGATTCGTAACCAAATCCTTGTCCCCAATAATTTTCAATAAATCGATAACCTATTTCGTAGAAGTTAACATGACCATTTTCTGGTTCAGTAATGAATTTTATGCCGCACCAACCTATAAAAGTATTTGTTTCTTTCAGAATAACCGCATAGCGACCTATTCCGTTTTCAAGGTATTGGTTTCTGATATTGGCGATATATTTCCTGCTTTCTTCTATTGAAATAACGGGATGATTACCCAGAAACTCATGTACATTTGGATTTGAATCCAAAAGAAACATTCCTTCCGCATCGGAAGGAATAATTTTTCTTAGTGTTAAACGATCAGTTTCGATAGTAGCATTCATGTTACAGTGAGTTGGCATTTGTACTATATATTTTCGGCCGAATGGAACCGGAAATCTTTTTTTGAGGTTTTCATCAAAAAAAAGAGTGCAATCTCGTCTTTGGACGAGACGGGAAATAGCTGCTAAATCAATTAATAATTAGCTAATTTGTCTAAAGTATACGCAATCAACTCGTCTACTGCTTTGTATGGATCTGCACTAAAAGTTCCTGTAGCACGATTTGCAATAATGGCATTTAATGATAACGCATGGTGTCCTAAAAGTGCGGAAAGACCATATATTGCAGCAGTTTCCATTTCGAGATTAGTGATTCTATTATCTTCAAATTTGAAATTATCCATTTTAGAATTTAAACTTTCGTCTTGAATATTCAAACGCAATATACGACCTTGAGGCCCATAAAAACCTCCAGCAGTTGCTGTAATTCCTTTGTGCATTTTGTCGCTTTCAATGATTTTTTCCAGTTTTTCTGAACAGGCAATTACGTAAGGTTTTCCTTTGTGCACATCCCAATTAGCATGTTTTACAAAAGCATCTTCCATCCCTAGGATTGACACTTCATCAATAAGATAGGAGCGAAGCATGTTATCGAGTCCTAATCCAAATTTAGCCATCACAAAACTATCCACAGGAATATCAGCGTGTAAAGAGCCTGAAGTTCCAATTCGGATGATATTTAGCGAAGTCAGCTTTTCTTTTGGTTTGCGGGTTTCTAGATCAATATTTACTAAGGCATCTAATTCGTTGATTACGATATCAATATTATCAGGGCCTATTCCTGTTGACATTACCGATATTCGTTTACCTCTGAACATTCCCGTTTGAGTTTTGAATTCTCTTTTTTGTGTAGAAAATTCGATGCTGTCAAAGAATTGCGTAATTTTTTCCACACGGTTTTGATCACCCACAAAGATGATGTCGTGAGCAATATGTTCCGGTTTTAGATTCAAGTGATAAACACTTCCGTCTGGGTTTAATATTAATTCTGATGATTGTATCATATGTTTTTATGTTTTGCCCTAAAGGCGCTAGGTGATTTTTGTATTTGAAAAATTATTAAGTTATTTTAGACTGAATACTAAAAACTGATCACTGATCACTTTTTATTAACCTCCCACACGTTTTACTTTAAAGCCTTTCACCTTTAGTATTTCCATAATTTTATCGCGGTAGTCTCCTTGAATGATAATGGAATCATCTTTAAAAGTGCCGCCAACGCTTAACTTGGTTTTAATTTCTTTAGCAAGAATTTTAAAATCTTCGTCTGAACCTTCGTATCCTTCAATTATGGTAGTGGCTTTTCCTTTTCTTTTTTCGAATTTGCAAATCATAGGTTCTTTTTGAACGTATAATTCATGGGCAACTTCTTCCTCAGCTTCCACTGGAGCTGGTTCGTGATCTGGAAACAGATTTTTTAATTGGTCTTGTAAGTCCATGTTTTATTAATTATATATTTATAAGCCATTATGGTTTTAAGAAAATTACGCTTCTTTACAGAATTAATCGTTATTTTCTTAATGGTAAAAAAGGAAAAAGACATTAAGAATACACCTAATGTCTTTTTACAGATAGGATAAATTTAAAGATTATTTTTTAATTAATCCTAAATCTACTAAACGTTCGTATAAATAGTCACCAGCGGTAATATCTTCAAACTGTTTCGGGTTATCTGCATCAATACAGTTTTCTAAACAATTTAACGGCATATCACTAACAGGGTGCATAAAAAACGGCACTGAATATCTTGAAGTTCCCCATAATTCTCTCGGTGGGTTAACCACTTGGTGAATTGTAGATTTCAATTTATTGTTAGTATGACGCGATAACATATCGCCCACATTAATTACTAATTCATCCGGTTGAGCAATGGCATCAATCCATTCGCCTTTGTGGTTTTGAACTTGTAATCCTTTTCCTTGAGCTCCCATCAATAGGGTTATCAAGTTGATATCACCATGAGCAGCGGCGCGAAGGGCGTTTGCGGGTTCTGAGGTAATAGGTGGGTAATGAATAGGTCTTAAAATCGAATTTCCGTCTTTGGCATAATTGTCAAAGTAAAATTCGTCCAGACCTAAACGCAAAGCTAAAGCTCTCAATACATAAACACCGGTTTTTTCCAGCATTTGGTAAGCTTCTTTACCTACAGCGTTGAAACGGGGTAATTCTTTAACTTCTACATTTTCTGGGTATTCTGAAGCGTATTTTGAATTTTCGCTCACATACTGACCAAAATGCCAAAATTCTTTCAAATCTCCCTCTTTTCTTCCTTTGGCATGTTCTGTTCCAAAAGAAACATAGCCTCTTTGCCCTCCAATTCCTGGGATTTCATAGCTATGTTTAGTTTCTAATGGTAAAGTGAAAAAATTTCGTATTTCACCGTACAATTCTTCTACCAATTGATCATCTAAGAAGTGACCTTTTAGTGCTACGAAGCCAATATCTTCAAATGCACTTCCGATTTCATTTACAAATTTTTGTTTACGTTCCGGGTCGTCCGAAAGGAAATCACGCAAGTCAACACTAGGAATGTTTTGCATATAATACTTATTTTTTAATAACTTAGAAGGCGTTTAAAACCTAACAAATACAAATATATTAAATAATTTTATAATAGAATTTTAAATGATTGAAACAAGATAAAAAATATAACAATTTTAACCAAAACTGTTATATTTTTTTATCTTTGAATCGCGTACTAAAGCCAATACAATGAACTTTGACAGAAAAAACCTTACTGAAGAAACTTTAATTGATCTATATAAACGAATCCTTAAACCAAGGCTTATCGAAGAAAAGATGCTTATCCTTATTCGGCAAGGAAAAGTATCCAAATGGTTTTCAGGAATTGGACAAGAGGCCATTTCGGTGGGAGTGACGGCAGTTTTGGATAATGATGAATACATCTTGCCAATGCACCGAAACTTAGGGGTATTTACCGGTCGTGATATTCCATTGTACCGTTTGTTCTCCCAATGGCAAGGAAAAGCCAATGGTTTTACTAAAGGACGGGATAGAAGTTTTCATTTTGGAACACAACAATATAAGATTATCGGGATGATTTCGCATCTTGGGCCACAGCTAGGCGTTGCTGACGGAATCGCATTAGGCAATAAACTAAAGAAAAACGGGAAAATTACCGCAGTTTTTACCGGTGAAGGTGCTACCAGTGAGGGAGATTTTCATGAAGCTTTGAATATTGCTTCGGTTTGGGAATTGCCTGTGATGTTTGTTATTGAGAATAATGGATACGGCCTTTCGACACCCACAAACGAGCAATACCGTTGTGAAAACCTTGCAGACAAAGGAAAAGGATATGGGATGGAAAGTCATATTATTGACGGAAATAACATTCTGGAAATATATAATTTACTCTCAGAATTGAAAATTTCGATGATTGAAAGACCGCGCCCAGTTTTATTGGAATTTAAAACTTTTAGAATGCGGGGCCATGAAGAGGCGAGTGGTACTAAATACGTTCCTCAAGAATTAATGGATGAGTGGGCCGCAAAAGATCCTGTAGAAAATTATCGAAATTTTTTAATTGAAAACGGAATCCTTACGGACGATTTTGATACCACATTAAGAAGCGAAATCAAAAAAGAGATCGATGAAAATCTAGCTATTGCCAATGCAGAACCAGAAATAGAGGCGATATTAAGTGAAGAATTAAATGATGTTTTTCAATCATTTAACCCTGAAGTAATTAATCCTTCAGAAGATACAGAAAAAATAAGATTTATAGACGCCATTTCTAGCAGTTTAAGGCAGTCGATGGAGCGTCATAATAACTTGGTTATCATGGGTCAGGATGTTGCTGAATATGGAGGTGCTTTTAAAATCACCGATGGATTTGTAGCACAATTTGGAAAAGAACGCGTAATCAATACACCTATATGTGAGAGTGCTGTAGTATCTGCCGGAATGGGATTGTCCATCAACGGATACAAGGCGATTGTCGAAATGCAGTTTGCTGATTTTGTTTCGACAGGATTCAATCCTATCGTGAATTTATTAGCGAAGTCACATTACCGTTGGTTAGAAAATGCAGATGTTGTGGTTCGAATGCCTTGTGGCGGCGGAACACAAGCTGGGCCTTTTCATTCACAGACCAATGAAGCTTGGTTTACTAAAACTCCTGGATTAAAAGTGGTGTATCCTGCTTTTCCTTATGATGCAAAAGGATTACTAAGCGCTTCTATTAATGACCCAAATCCAGTACTATTCTTTGAACACAAACAATTATACCGTAGCGTGTATCAAGAAGTCCCGAAAGACTATTACACCTTACCATTAGGCAAAGCTGCTTTATTAAAAAAAGGAAACGATGTTACGATTATCGCTTTTGGAGCTGCCGTACATTGGGCATTAGAAACTTTAGATAAAAATTCAACAATTTCAGCCGATTTATTAGATTTAAGAACTTTACAACCTTTGGATACTGAAGCTATTTTTGCTTCCGTTAAGAAAACGGGGAAAGTAATTATTTATCAGGAAGACAGCATGTTTGGTGGTATTGCCAGCGATATATCGGCGATGATTATGGAGGAATGCTTTAAATATCTAGATGCTCCGGTCAGAAGAGTAGCGAGTTTAGATACGCCCATTCCGTTTACAAAAGCACTGGAAGATCAATATTTGCCGAAAGGCCGATTTGAAAAGGATTTATTGACGCTTCTAGCGTATTAATTATAGATTTTAAAATGCTGTTCGTTGAATAGCATTTTTTTTTATCTTTAAAATCTCAAAAACAACCAATGAAAAAAAATATTATCTCCATTCTGTTCCTAGTTTTACTGTTTTCATGTCAGAAGAAAGAAGAAACAAAAGCTCCAATCGATTCAAATAAAGCTTTCGAAAAATACAAAGAAAATTTTGTTACTTCTCTTTGGGAATTGTATCCGGATTGGGCTGCCAGTCAAGGATATCATCAATTGGATAGTGTTTTGGTAGTTTCGGATAACGTGTACAAAAAAAGACAATTAGATTTTGCTCATGCGCAATTGGACTCCTTGCAAAATTATCCTTTGGAAAACCTTTCAGACAATAATATCATTGATTTTTACATGATTCAAAATCAATTGAAAAGCTCTATTTTTTCAATTGATAAGCTAAAATCATATGAATGGAATCCAGCAGAATATAATGTTTGTGGCGCTTTCGCAGAAATATTAAATGGAAAATATGATGCTTTAGAGGTACGTCTACACAGTTTTAATGTTAAGATGGATGCCATTCCAGTTTATTATGAAGCAGCAAAAGCAAATATTAAAAACCCAACATTAGAGCATACCGCCCTTGCTATTTCTCAGAATTTAGGAGGAGTATCTGTTTTTGAAAAAGATTTGATTTCTGCTTTAGGAAAAAGTAAACTATCCAATACCGAGAAAAAAGAAATTAGAGATAAAGCAAAAACAGCGGTTCATGCCATTGTAGTTTATGCCAATTGGTTAAAGGATTTGAACAATAAAACGCCGCGCTCTTTTAGGTTAGGTGAGAAATTGTACGCTGAGAAATTTGATTTAGACATTCAGTCTAGCTATAGTGCCGATACTATTTTTGCAAAGGCAGTAAATCATAAAAAGGAACTGCACGAAAAGATGTTTGTTTTGGCCGATTCCTTGTGGCCAAAATACATGAAATCAATACCTAAGCCAGATGATAAGTTGCAATTGATCAAAATGGTAATAGACAAAATTTCGCTACAACATACTACACCTTCTAAATTTCAGTCGGAGATAGAGAAACAAATACCTGAACTCGTTGCGTATGTAAAAGCCAAAGATTTACTTTATATAGATCCTTCAAAGCCGCTGGTTGTGCGCAAGGAACCGAGTTATATGGCTGGAGTTGCAGGAGCATCGATTTCGGCACCTGGACCATATGATAAAAATGCCAACACCTATTATAATGTAGGAAGCATGTCAGGCTGGAGTGCAGTAAAATCAGAGAGTTACTTAAGGGAATACAATGATTATATTTTGCAAATCCTAAACATTCATGAGGCAATACCGGGACATTATACTCAATTGGTATATAGCAATCAGTCGCCAAGTCTCATTAAAGCGATTTTTGGAAATGGAGCGATGGTAGAAGGCTGGGCAGTTTATGCCGAAAGAATGATGCTGGAAAGCGGATACAAAAATTCACCTGAAATGTGGCTGATGTATTATAAGTGGAATTTAAGGACGACTTCTAATGCAATTTTAGATTATAGGGTGCATACTAAAAACATGAGTAAGGAAGAAGCCATGAATTTATTAGTTACTGAAGCTTTTCAGCAGCAAGCGGAAGCAGAGGGAAAATGGAATCGCGTTAGTTTATCTCAGGTTCAACTATGTTCTTACTTTACGGGCTACACTGAAATTTATGATTTTAGGGAAATGCTTAAAAAAGAAGAAGGTGCTACATTTAACCTAAAACAATTCCACGAGAAATTTTTGAGCTATGGTAGCGCTCCTGTAAAATACATTAAGGAATTAATGATGAAAGAGAGAAAAAAGTAACTAAAATCTACTGCGTTCTAAAATTTACCCAGAATGTAGTAGATGATTATAAACATAATGACTGTTCCTACGCAACCGCAACCCATTTTTTTTGCTCCGTAACCGGCGATAATTGTTTTAAAAAATCCGTTCATAAGTTTAAAATTTAATGATTTATAAAATTAAACTATATTACCAGAATAACAAATTTTAGTTTAACTCGATGAAGATTTTCTTAATCAAAGCGATTTCTTCCTCATACATTGTCTTTTTTCTGGTTGCAAAATAGAGTGTGTTTTTTAGTAGTGTTTTCCCTTCCCAAATAATTTTAATAGAACCGTTGTCAATTTCTTTTCGGCAAAGAAAATCAGGAACAACAGCTAATCCTTTGCCACTGCTCAAACAACGTACAATAGAATTTAGATTTGGAACAATATAGTTAGGTCTGAAATCAGGATGTTTATTGAAATTTAATTGCCAAAAACGACGTAAATGTTCCATGTCGCCTGTAGTTCCGTACCATTTTTGCTGTTTCAACCAATTTTCAATGGCTATCATGTTCTCTTCTTTTGCGATAGCATTAAAGGCGGTACTGTCAATTTCATTTCCACCCACCAAAATAATCGTTTCTGAAGAAAAATCCTCATATTCAATACCATTTTTAACGACCATTTGTGGCGTAATAATTAAATCTAAAATACCTTTTTCTAATCTGTCTATCATCTCAGGGTATTCACCAAATTGAATGATAACATTAAAAGGTAAGGTCGAAATATACTGTTCTAAAGTAATTTGAAAGGTTTCAAAACACATACCAATACTTATTGTTGGCGTGTTTTTCTCCGTACTTCTTTGAAAATTTTTTTCTGCTTCTTCTAGTTTTGAAAGAGGTTCAATGATGAAATTATAGAGTACTTTTCCTTTTTCGGTAGGTACCATTTTTCGACCTGTTCGATCAAATAATTTGTAACCCACATAATTCTCCAAAGAACTCAAATGTAGACTCACACCGGGTTGTGAAATAAATAATTCTTCTGCAGCGCTGGTCAACGTTCCAGTTTTATAAACTACTTTAAACGTTCGATACCATTCTAAATTTACCATAACTATTATAATTATGATGCAAAGGTATAAATTATGTTATTTTAATAATAGAAGTATCCGTTTTATCTTTGCTTTATAAATTTAAAGAAACAACATGAAAAAAATATTTATAATAAACGGAGGTCAGAAATTTGGTCATTCAGGTGGACGCTTTAATGATACTATTGCTAACGCTACGGCTACATTTTTCCATAGTCATGCTAATTTTGAAGTGAAGTCAACCAACATAAATGATGATTATGACCCTGCTCAGGAAGTAGAAAACTTTGTATGGGCTGATGTAATTATTTACCACACTCCAATTTGGTGGATGCAATTGCCCTTTGGATTCAAGAAGTACATCGATGTCGTTTTTACCGAAGGTCATGCCAAAGGAATCTATAAAAGTGACGGGAGATCTGCTGCTAATCCTACAATTAATTACGGAACCGGAGGGATGCTTCACGGTAAAAAATATATGGTAACCAGTTCTTGGAATGCACCAAAAGAAGCTTTTACTTTACCGGGGGAATTTTTTGATCAGCATAGTGTTGACAATGGGGCTTTATACGGCTTTCATAAAATGAATGCTTTTACTGGTATGGTACCGTTAGAAAGTATGCATTTTCATGATATAGAAAAAATGCCGACGTTGAAAAGGATCTCAAATCTTATAATAATCATTTAACAACGCTCTTTATAAATTAATTATGAAAATACATTTGACCGTTATCTTAAAAAGTAAAAAGAAAGATGTTGCTACTTTACGCGCAGCTTTACTTGATTTAGTTAAGAAAAGTACACAAGAAAAAGCTTGTTTACAATATGATTTACACCAAAACAAAGACGACGAAACCGTTTTTATCCTTCATGAAACATGGGAGAATGAACAGGCATTAGCACTGCACAATGATCAAGTATATCTAAAAGATTTTTTTGAGGATTGTAAAATTTTATTAGAAGAAAAGCCAAGAGTGTTTAGTACAAATCATTTAGTCTAAACCTCTTTTTGTTTTGCTTCCTTTTTATAGAAGCTCATTCTATCATAATTTGTCCGCTAGATTTTGAATGTGTAATTTTGTCAAAAATTAGAATCTAAAAATTAATTTCAAAGATGAAGCCTTTAAATGAAAAATTAATACTGAAAGACGCTACAATAAATAAAGTGCAATTTGATAAAGAATGGTTTTATAAATTGGACGATATCGCATTTTATTTAAAAGAAGATCTATCAGAAGTAGAATTCATCTTTTTACCCATCGTAATCGATGGAGAGCAAGAGTTTGTAAAATGTTGCTCTTTTGATGACATAATTAGAGCGAGAAAAGAATATAAGTAATGAAGCCAAAATAAGGAGTCCGTCTAAAATCTAAGTTTAGGCGGACTCTTTTTATAGGACAAATTGATGCTAGTTTACTTGATTCACTACCGGTTATTTAGTTTTGCTTTCTCTCTTATTATATCGGCAATTTTTCTATTTTCTATTTTACTTTCTAGCCATGAGATGATATCTAAATAATTGAAAGCTCTTTTTTCATAGGTGTTTCTTTCCAATTCAATAAATCGTTCTCTCATTTTTATGAACTCCTTCTTAATGTCACTTGGATAAAACGAATTTAAGTTTTTCATGAATCGAATGATTTCTTTCTGCACTTCATGCATGTCATTCATTTTTAATAAGAATTTGTATGTGCTTTTTAATTGGGATTCTAAATTAAAATCTTTCCCCATTTCGTAATGCTCGATTAGATAAAGCAGACGAGCAAAACACATCAAATCCTCACGCATTGTAAGGTTTTTGTTGTTTATGATCTTCTCCAGATAGTAGATGGATTCGGCATACTTTTCAGTACCAAAATAAATACAGGCTATTTTATAGTAAAACATCATTTCGTGATGTTCATCAAGATGTTCGCTATGCAGTTTAATCTTTTCTAACACTTCTGGAATCAGATACTCACTTTCTTCAAAAGTGCCTTCTAGGATATGGTAATTTAATTTATTGTTATACAGATATAAGAAAGACAAGGAAGCAATATTGTCATTCACCGGAAAACGAGGGTCTTGTATAGTCTCTTCTAGTTTTAGTAAGTATTTTTTAAATTTAGATTTGTATTTCAACATGAATAAGGACTCGAGTAAATAGTGATTCCCTTTTATGAAAAATACCGGATTCAAATAAATCATATTTGGATTGTCATAAAATAGAGTAACCCATTTATAGGCGTATTTATAACTTGCTAAAAAGTCCTGAACCAAAAAACTACGCCAAAGGTTAGCATTGTAAAACCAATATTTTTCACGAAATCCAAATTTACTTTCATCAAATTTAGTAATATGTTTGTGAAAATAGTCGTCGATATAATGGTACTCTTCATCACTTTTCACATAACCAGTTTTCAACATCATACCATAGAGTTGAAGGGATAAATTAGATAACTTACTGGAAATGGTGTTTTTATAGTTTAATTCTTTGGCTTGAATTACTAGTTCATCTGCTCTTCCTTGAATACTTCGGGTGATGTATTGGGACTCGATTAATTTCTCAAATTCGACAATTTCAAAAGCCATGTACTTTTCATCGTTTTCTAATGCTTGGATTTTTGTCTTATCCAGTAATTTTAAGCTCTGCTTGTACAATCCTTTATTGTATAGGATGCTAGCAAAGTCAATTTGCTCTCTTAACTGATAGCGAATGTTTTGGCTTGGAATATTCAATCGAATACTCACTAGAATCTGTTTGTACAAATACGATTTTAAATTCGATAATTGTACTTTTTTGATGATGCCGCTTTTCAATATAAGTTTTTCATCATAGACTTCCGATTTGTCCAAAATATTAAACAGCTCGATAAATTTTGTATTCGAACTGGTCTCAAGTCGACTTGCAAAAATCTTAAATTGTCTTTTTTCTGATTTCGATAAGGATTTTATTAGTACGAATAAAAAATCTTTTTGATGGTTAGCCATTGTATAATATAGGAGCTTAATTGTATGTAAATCAATATTTTACAAAGTATTTGCTGTCTTTATAAACAGTATATTTCATTAAATTGGATTTTATTTTATTGTAATGAAATCTAACTTTGTTATCGAGATGTGAAATTACATTAAATAAATGAAAATGAATAGAGAGAAAGTCCAAATATTTGATACTACTTTAAGAGATGGAGAACAGGTTCCCGGATGTAAATTAGATACCAAACAAAAACTCGTTATAGCAAATCGATTGGATGAAATGGGTGTTGATATAATCGAAGCTGGATTTCCTGTTTCTAGTCCTGGAGATTTTTTATCCGTTTCTGAAATTAGTAAAATTGTAAAAAATGCGACTGTTTGTGGATTAACCAGAGCGGTAAAAAATGATATAGATGTTGCAGCAGCAGCTTTAAAATATGCTAAAAGACCACGCATTCATACAGGAATAGGTACCTCTGAATCACATATTGTTCATAAATTAAATACGACAAGAGAAGATATTATTGTTAGAGCAAAGTTTGCAGTTGCTCATGCGAAATCTTATGTAGAAGATGTGGAGTTTTATGCTGAAGATGCAGGAAGAACTGATAATGAATTTTTAGCTCGAGTCTGTGAGGAAGCAATAAAATCAGGAGCAACGGTATTAAATATACCGGATACGACAGGATACTGCCTGCCAGAGGAATACGGAGCAAAAATTAAATATTTACGTGAAAATGTAAAAGGAATCGAAAACGTTATTCTTTCCTGCCATTGTCATAATGATTTAGGAATGGCGACTGCCAATTCTATTTCAGGAGCTGTTAACGGAGCCCGACAAATTGAATGTACTATTAATGGAATAGGCGAAAGAGCCGGAAATACAGCGCTTGAAGAAGTGGTAATGATTTTCAAACAACACCCTTATTTAAATTTATATACTGATATTGATGCCAAACAATTGAATGAAATGAGTCGTTTGGTTTCTGAAAGTATGGGAATGATGGTACAGCCTAATAAAGCCATAGTAGGAGCAAATGCTTTTGCACACAGTTCAGGAATTCATCAGGATGGTGTGATTAAAAATAGAGCTACGTATGAGATTATGGATCCTTTAGATGTAGGTGTTAATGAGTCTTTAATCGTTCTTACAGCCAGAAGTGGTAGAGCTGCATTAGCTTATAGAGCAAAAAAAGTAGGTTATGAACTTACAAAAGTACAATTAGATAGAGTGTACATAGAGTTTTTGAGATTCGCAGATGTAAAAAAAGAAGTGGTTGATGATGATATACATCAGATTATCGAAGCCTGTAAAATAGAAAGTGATTTAATAAGAAATTAATAACCGGAAGCCATGAATTTAAAAATAGCAGTATTATCAGGAGATGGTATAGGTCCTGAGGTGATCTTACAAGCAAAAAAAGCATTATATGCTGTTGGAGTTGTATACGACCATGAATTTGTTTTTGAAGACGCACTCATTGGCGCTATTGCTATAGATAAAACAGGAAGCGCGCTTCCTGAACAAACGCTAAACCTTTGTCTCAATACAGATGCAGTGTTGTTTGGAGCTATCGGTGATCCAAAATACGATAATAATCCAGATGCAAAAGTTCGGCCAGAGCAAGGATTATTGAGGCTGAGAAAGGAATTAGGTCTTTTTGCAAACATTCGACCAATAAAACCATATGCAGCATTATTAGGCGCTTCTCCTTTGAAAAAGGAAATAATTGAAGGTGCTGATTTTACTATTTTTAGAGAATTGACAGGCGGTTCTTATTTTGGAGAGAAAAAACTAAACGAATCAGGAACTGTCGCTTCTGATTTATGTGAATACTCAGAAGAAGAAATTACAAGAATCGCACATTTGGCTTTTAAATCGGCACAAAATAGAAGAAAAAAAGTAACAATGGTTGATAAAGCCAATGTTCTTGAAACATCTCGTTTATGGAGAAGAGTGGTAAAAACGGTTAGCGAAAGTTACCCAGATGTAGCTTTAGACTTCTTGTTTGTAGATAATGCAGCCATGCAAATTATTCTTAATCCAAGAAAGTTTGATGTTATTTTGACTGAAAACTTGTTCGGTGATATCTTATCAGATGAAGCTAGCGTAATAACAGGCTCTATTGGATTATTAGCCTCAGCATCTTTAGGAACTACTAATGCATTATTTGAACCAATACACGGATCTTATCCGCAAGCTAAAGGGAAAAATATTGCAAACCCAGTTGCCTGTATCTTGTCTGCTGCTATGTTATTAGAACATTTTGGACTTCATGAAGAAGCTAAAAAGATTTATGACGGAGTCGAAATTGCTATTGGATACGGAGTGGTAACTACCGATTTGAATCCAGATTCTAAATATGGAACAGACGATATTGGGGAGTTTATCTCTAATTTTATTTTGAGCAAAGATGACTTAATGTACTTTAATAGTAATAATGTCACTATTGGGCAATCAACTATTGTTTAAAAAAAGAAATATAGTATACTTTTTAATTTTTCGAATTAAATAAAAAAATACAGATACATCACAATAAATGGAATTAAATAAATATAGCAAGACCATAACTCAAGACGAAACACAACCTGCGGCGCAAGCCATGTTGTACGGAATTGGTCTGACTGAAGAAGATTTAAAGAAAGCACAAATTGGCATTGTTAGTATGGGTTACGAAGGCAATACCTGTAATATGCACTTGAATGGGCTGGCTAAAGAAATTAGAAAAGGGGTCTGGAAAGAAGATTTAGTAGGATTAATTTTTAATACTATTGGGGTAAGTGACGGTATTTCTAATGGAACTGACGGAATGCGTTTTTCTTTGGTTTCTCGAGATGTCATTGCAGATTCTATCGAAACAGTAATGGGAGCGCAATGGTATGACGGTTTAATCGCTGTTCCCGGTTGTGATAAAAATATGCCAGGATCTGTAATTGCTATGGGGAGAGTAAATCGTCCATCGATTATGGTTTATGGAGGTTCAATTCATTCCGGTAAATGGAAAGGAGAATCTTTAAACATTGTTTCTGCATTTGAAGCATTAGGAAAAAAATTCAACAACACGATTGAACCTGAGGATTTCAAGGGAGTAATTCAAAATGCGTGTCCTGGAGCAGGAGCTTGTGGCGGAATGTATACCGCAAACACTATGTCTTCGGCGATTGAAGCTTTAGGGATGAGTTTACCTTTTAGTTCTTCTAATCCTGCATTAAGCGAAGAGAAAAAACAAGAATGTATCGATGCTGGAAAAGCAATCAGAATCTTGTTAGAAAAAGATATCAAACCTAGAGATATCATGACACGTAAAGCTTTTGAAAATGCAATTACGATGGTAGCCGTTTTAGGTGGTTCTACCAATGCGGTAATGCATTTAATTGCAATGGCACATGCGGTGGACATCGAAATTACACTTAAAGATTTCCAAGATATTAGTGATAAAACACCATTGCTTGCAGATTTGAAACCAAGTGGTAAATATCTTATGGAAGACCTGCATGAAGCTGGTGGAGTTCCTGCAGTAATGAAATATTTATTAAAACAAGGACTGTTGCACGGAGACTGTTTAACGGTAACCGGAAAAACATTAGCGGAGAACTTAGCTGTTGTTCCGGATTTGAATGATGGACAAGAAGTAATACACGAAATTCAGAAAGCATTAAAAGCAACAGGAAATATCCAAATTCTATACGGGAATCTTGCCGAAGAAGGTTGTGTTGCAAAAATTAGCGGTAACGAAGGAGAATACTTCGAAGGTGACGCAATTGTTTATGAAAACGAGCATGATGTGATAACTGGAGTGCGTGGTGGTGAAGTAAAACCAGGTAATGTAGTCGTCATTCGATACTGTGGACCTAAAGGTGGGCCAGGAATGCCGGAAATGCTTAAACCTACATCAGCCATTATGGGTGCAGGATTAGGAAAAAGTGTAGCTTTAATTACTGACGGTAGATTTTCTGGTGGTTCACATGGCTTTGTTGTTGGTCACGTTACGCCAGAGGCTTTTGATGGTGGTGGAATTGCATTAGTCAAAAATGGAGATATTATCACTATTGATGCGGTCAAAAACACTATTAACCTGAAAATTTCTGACGAAGAGTTTGCAACAAGGCGCGCCAATTGGGTTCAGCCTGATTTAAAAGTAAAAAAAGGAGTATTACTAAAATATGTACGATCAGTTTCTAGTGCCTCAACAGGTTGTGTTACTGACAAATAAAGCCTAGAGCCTTTGCGCTGAAGCGAATAAATAAATACCGATGGGAACAAAAAAAATATCTGGTGCAGAAGCTGTAATTAGATGCTTATTAGAAGAAGGAGTAGATTTGGTTTACGGTTATCCAGGTGGAGCAATCATGCCAGTTTATGACGAGTTATATAAATTTAAAGATCAATTGCACCATGTTTTAGTACGTCATGAGCAAGGCGCTACACATGCAGCGCAAGGATTTGCAAGAGCTACTGGAAAAGTAGGAGTAGCGATTGCAACTTCAGGTCCAGGAGCTACAAACTTGGTAACGGGAATTGCAGATGCGCAAATTGATTCGACACCTATGGTTTGTATCACAGGTCAGGTAGGGAAACATCTACTGGGTTCTGATGCCTTTCAGGAAACTGATATTATTGGAATTTCAACTCCAGTAACCAAATGGAATTACCAAATTACCGAAGCTTCTGAGATTCCAGAAATCATGGCAAAGGCTTTCTATATCGCCAGATCAGGACGTCCAGGACCCGTTTTAGTAGATATTACTAAAAACGCACAATTTGATGAATTCGAATTCAGTTATAAAAAGTGTACGGGAATTAGAAGCTACAATCCAAAACCTACTTTGAATATTGAAAAAGTAAAAGAAGCGGCGGAATTAATTAACAAGGCTAAAAAACCATTTATTGTTTTTGGTCAAGGGATTATTCTTGGTCAAGCCGAAGAGTTATTGAAAGCATTTGTTGAAAAATCAGGAATACCTGCTGCTTGGACAATTTTAGGACTTTCTGCATTGCCTACAGAACATCCTTTAAACGTTGGGATGTTAGGAATGCACGGAAATTATGCACCTAATATTTTAACCAATGAATGTGATGTTTTAATTGCGCTAGGAATGCGTTTTGATGACCGTGTAACCGGAAATTTAGAAACGTATGCAAAACAAGCCAAAGTAATTCACTTTGAAATTGATGCAGCTGAGATAGACAAAAATGTAAAAACAGAAGTGGCTGTTTTAGCTGACGTTAAAGAAGCGCTAGCAGCTTTGCTTCCTTTTATCGAAAATAATGCACATGAATCTTGGCACAATGAGTTCAAAGAATTATATAAAATTGAATTAGAGGCTGTGATCAATGATGAATTGAAACCTAAGAAAGAAGGAATTTCTATGGGTGAAACAATCGAAATGATTAACAAACATTCTAAAGGAGATGCAATAATGGTCTCGGATGTGGGCCAACACCAAATGTTTACGTGCAGGTATGCTAAATTCAACTCGACTAAAAGTAATGTTACTTCTGGAGGATTAGGAACAATGGGCTTTGCATTGCCGGCAGCGATTGGTGCTAAGATGGGGATGCCAGATAGGGAAGTGGTTGCTATTATAGGTGATGGCGGATTTCAAATGACCATTCAAGAATTAGGAACTATTTTTCAGACGAAAGTCCCAGTTAAAATTGTGATACTAAACAATGAATTTTTAGGAATGGTGCGCCAGTGGCAGCAATTATTTTTTGATAGGCGATATGCTTCTACTGAAATGACCAACCCTAATTTTGTTGCTATTGCAGAAGGCTATTATATCAAAGCTAAAAAAGTAACCAAAAGAGAAGATTTAGATGCTGCTGTTGCCGAAATGATGGCTTCAAAAGAATCTTATTTCCTTGAGGTTATGGTAGAAAAAGAAAATAATGTATTCCCTATGATTCCAACAGGAGCTTCTGTTTCTGATATCAGATTAAGTTAATATTATGGAAAATCAAACATTCACCATTTCTGTTTATTCAGAAAACAACGTTGGTCTCTTAAATAGAATATCAGGTATATTCTTAAAGCGACACATTAATATACTGAGTTTAAATGTTTCAGAATCAGAGATCGAAAACGTTTCTAGATTTGTAATTGTGGTACATACTACAGAAAAATGGGTGCAAAATATTGTAGGCCAAATCGAAAAACAAATTGAGGTTATAAAAGCCTTTTATCATATTGATGAGGAAACTATTTTCTTGGAAAATGCCTTATTCAAAATAGAATCGGGATTACTATTCGACGAAAAGCTAATTCAAAATATAATAAAAGAAAGCAACTCAGAAATAGTTACCGTATCTAGAGACTTTTTTGTGATTTCAAAATCGGGAAGACGTTCTGACATTGAGGAACTATACAATAAATTAAAACCTTTCGGAATCATGCAGTTTGTACGTTCAGGAAGAATATCAGTTTCCAAAGAGAAAATGGAAATATCAACACTATTAGAAGAACTAAAAAATAAATAAAAATTAGACAATGGCAAATTATTTCAATTCATTACCACTTAGATTACAATTAGAACAATTAGGCGTTTGCGAATTCATGGACCAATCCGAATTTGCTGATGGTATAACAGCTTTAAAAGGAAAAAAAGTAGTTATTGTTGGTTGTGGAGCACAAGGATTAAACCAGGGTTTAAACATGAGAGATTCAGGTTTAGACATTTCTTATGCGCTAAGAGCCGAAGCAATTGCACAAAAGAGAGCCTCTTTTATGAATGCTGCTGATAATGGTTTTACGGTGGGAACGTATGAAGATTTAATCCCTACAGCTGATTTAGTTTGTAACCTTACGCCAGACAAGCAACATACTGCGGTAGTTACTGCAATTATGCCATTGATGAAGAAAGGTTCAACATTAGCTTATTCTCACGGATTTAATATTGTAGAAGAAGGAATGCAAATACGTAAAGACATTACTGTTATTATGTGTGCTCCAAAATGTCCTGGATCTGAGGTTCGTGAAGAGTATAAAAGAGGTTTTGGTGTACCTACCTTAATAGCTGTACATCCTGAAAACGATCCTGAGAATGTTGGTTTTGCTCAAGCAAAAGCGTATGCTGTTGCTACAGGAGGTCATAAAGCAGGAGTTCTGAACTCTTCTTTTGTTGCCGAAGTAAAATCGGATTTAATGGGAGAGCAAACTATTCTTTGCGGAATGCTACAAACAGGATCTATTTTATGTTTTGATAAAATGGTCGAAAAAGGAATTGAACCAGCGTATGCTTCAAAATTAATCCAATACGGTTGGGAAACCGTAACTGAAGCTTTGAAACATGGCGGAATTACCAATATGATGGATCGTTTGAATAATCCTTCAAAAGTAGAAGCTTATCGGTTAGCTGATGAGTTAAAAGACATTATGCGTCCTTTATTTCAAAAACATATGGATGATATCATTTCAGGGGAGTTTTCAAAAAATATGATGATTGACTGGGCTAATGATGATGTTAACTTATTGACTTGGAGAGCAGCAACTGCCGAAACTAATTTTGAGAAGACAGCAGCTACTTCAGCTACTATTTCTGAACAAGAATACTTTGATAATGGAGTATTGATGATTGCAATGGTCAAAGCAGGTGTAGAATTGGCTTTTGAAACGATGACGGAGACAGGAATTATTGAAGAGTCAGCTTATTATGAGTCCCTTCATGAATTGCCATTGATTGCCAATACAGTAGCTAGAAAAAAATTATATGAAATGAATAGAATTATTTCTGATACTGCAGAATATGGTTGTTATTTATTTGATCATGCATGTAAACCTTTATTGGCTGATTTTATGAAAACTATTGAAACAAATGTGATTGGCAAACCTTTCTCTAATTCAAATAGCACAGAAAATTCTGTTTTGATTGCTGTTAATAAAAGTATCCGTCAACATCCTATTGAAGAAACAGGCGAGTGGCTTAGAGAGTCCATGACTGCAATGAAAAAAATTGGATAACTAAAAAATAGGAATTGCCACACAGGAGGGTGTGCTGTAATTTGCTCTGTATTATTTGTTTTCCACTATTTTGGATTAGTAAACAAGATATTAAAACATTAATAATGGATATGGAAGCTTATTACATTCACTTAACTTCTACCGAGCTAAAAGTTAAGTGAAGTAGTTCCTTTACAAATAGTAAATTTTTTAAAATCAAAAAATTGGGTTTTAAGTACTGAATATTAAAATAGTATTATTGAAGTTTTTTACGCTATGATTTTTGGTTAATCAATGGTGTCTATTCAATATTAAATTAATTGTTATAAATATTGTTAATGAAAAAAGACGGGGTAGAAAATCTACTTCGTCTTTTTCGCGTTCTATCAAATTGTACAAAAACAACATGTTATTAAGAAATATTTGTTTATGCTGTTGTATTATTATGGAGTATTTAATTTATCAGGGGAATTTATAAATTTTTTTGTTTTTGGAATAGAGAGAATTTTAATACTTTTATAAAAAATAAATAAGCATGAGCTACTATAAGATTCAAAACTTCGAACAATACTTCAAACATTATAACAAATCTGTCCGTGAACCCCGAAAATTTTGGGGTAAAATCGCAGAAGAGAATTTTACTTGGTACCAGCAATGGGATAAAGTGGTTGAATTTGATATGGCCGAAGCTGAAATTAAGTGGTTCACCGAAGCAAAAGTAAATATGGCTAAAAACTGTATTGACAGACACCTTAATAAAAGAGGAGAAAAGACGGCAATCATTTTTGAACCCAATAACCCAAATGAGGAAGCTTTACATATTTCCTATAACGTACTGCATCAGCGCGTTTGTAAAATGGCAAACGTTTTGCGCGAAAAAGGCATTGCCAAAGGAGACCGAGTTTGTATTTATCTACCAATGATCCCCGAATTAGCGGTTTCAATTTTAGCCTGTGCGAGAATTGGGGCTATTCATTCCGTAGTTTTTGCAGGATTTTCAGCTTCTGCCGTGGCTACACGAATAATGGACAGTGAATGTAAGATGGTGATCACATCAGATGGTGGCTATCGTGGAAATAAAACAATCGAATTAAAAGAAATAATTGACGAAGCCTTAGAAAAATGTACGTCAGTAGAAAAGGTATTGGTTGTGAAAAGAACCGGTACCGGAATTACCATGAAAGAAGGTAGAGATATTTGGTTACAGCCTTTATTAGATGAAGCTTCAGACAATAGTGTTGCTGAAATAATGGATTCTGAGGATCCTTTGTTTATTCTGTACACTTCTGGTTCGACAGGAAAACCAAAAGGAATGGTACATACGACGGCAGGATATATGGTTTATACCGCTTATACTTTTAAAAATGTCTTCAATTACGAAGAAAACGACATCTTTTGGTGTACTGCTGATATTGGTTGGATAACGGGACATTCCTATTCTTTATATGGCCCTTTATTGAATGGAGCGACAACGGTGATTTTTGAGGGAGTTCCTTCTTATCCAGATTTTAGTCGTTTCTGGGAGATTATCGAAAAACATAAAATTACGCAATTCTATACTGCGCCAACAGCCATTCGTGCTTTGGCCAAAGAAAATTTAGAATATGTTCAAAAACATCATTTAGAAACCTTAAAAGTAATTGGTTCGGTTGGAGAGCCCATTAACGAAGAAGCATGGCACTGGTATAATGACCATGTAGGACAAAAAAAATGCCCTGTAGTGGACACCTGGTGGCAAACTGAAACTGGAGGTATTATGATTTCTCCAATTGCATTTGTAACGCCAACTAAACCTACTTATGCGACATTACCTTTACCGGGAATCCAGCCGGTATTAATGGATGAAAACCGTAATGAAATAGAAGGAAATCAAGTCGTAGGAAGCTTGTGTATTAAATTTCCATGGCCCGGAATTGCAAGAACAATTTGGGGTAATCATCAGCGTTATAAAGACACTTATTTCTCGGCCTTTCCAGGGACTTATTTCACTGGTGATGGTGCTTTACGTGATGAAGTGGGCTATTATAGAATAACGGGTCGTGTGGACGATGTCGTTATTGTTTCAGGACATAATCTGGGTACTGCTCCCATTGAAGATGCTATAAATGAACATCCTGCAGTTGCAGAGAGTGCTATTGTTGGCTTTCCTCATGACATAAAAGGGAATGCACTTTATGGTTATGTGATTTTAAAAGAAACTGGAGAAATCAGGAAAAAAGAAAATTTGTTTAAAGAAATAAATCAATACATTTCAGATCATGTAGGACCGATAGCCAAACTAGATAAAATACAGTTTGTTTCTGGTTTACCCAAAACGCGTTCAGGTAAAATTATGCGAAGAATTCTTAGGAAAATTGCAGAAGGTGATTTTTCTAATTTCGGAGATACTTCTACTTTACTGAATCCTGAAATTGTGGACGAAATTAAAGATAATAAAGTATAATAAAGTTTAAGGTTGAGAATCTGTCGAAAGATTTTCAACCTTTTTTTTATCATTTATAATGAATAGATAAATGAGATAAAACGAAGTAAAATGCAATACTCTATCAAAGGTGTTCAAAACTACATCGTCAATAAAATAAGTTCCAATAGCGGCAAAAACATCGTTAAAAATTAAAGCAAAAGCACCAAAAAAATAATAGTACGCTTTTTTATTCCCAAATTTCCCCAGATATAAAACGGCTGTAACACCCAGAAAAACAGCGACTACTGCATTAAAAATTAAAATGATGTTAAGATAACTATCGCCAATAACAGACATTAAAATATATAAGATTGCTATTAAAAACACACAATTTATGGCTAATATAAAAAGTGAAAATCCTTGCGGTAGAGTGTAAAGTTTTTTGGTTTTAATTGAATTATAGCCTAAATTTATTAGTGCTAAATAACAAAAAAAGGATGCTACTAATGCAGTTCTAAACAGTGGTATTGAATATTCCCAAAACAAAATTAGTATCTCATTTACATAAAATAAAATAACGTATAAATAATAATTTAGAGTAAGTTTCTCAAAATTATTTATTACCGCATAAATTATAAAAGTTGGAATTATAAAAGGTTTAATATAAATAGCATGAGCCGGATTAAAAAAAATTCCAGCACAAAAATAAACTACTAATAGAGTTATAGGTATAAATATTAATGATTTCTTACTAGTGATTGTATCCATAGGTAAACAAATCTAGTACTTAATTGTTTTATAACAAAAATTATCTAAAAATTGTGAAACAATTTGTTGAACTAAATAAGCCAATACATTTCAGATGATGTAGACCAGATAGCCAAACTTGATAAAATACAGGTTGTTTCTTCTCATAATTTATGAGATGCTCGTACTTTATTGAATTATGAAATTGTGGATGTAATATAAAACGAAATAAAATATGAAGTCTTTTTATAATTTTATAAAGAAAGCTGCTTCCGGATTGGAAGCTTTATTTTTTAATTTTAAGCTGTTTTTTTCGCAGGAAATAACCTAAATTAGCTAAACTATGGAAAAGACTGCGTCTGTTATAATTGTTGGTGGAGGATTAGCGGGACTTACGTCAGCTATTCATTTATCTAAAATAGGTGTCCCCGTTATTTTAATAGAAAAAAATGAATTTCCAAAACATAAAGTTTGTGGAGAATACATTTCAAACGAAGTGTTGCCTTATCTAGAATGGCTGGATATCAGTGTTGCTAAATTACATCCTACAAACATTAGTCAACTGCAATTTTCGACAGAAAAAGGAAAATCAATAACTATTGAATTGCCACTCGGAGGTTTTGGGATCAGTCGGTACGCACTGGACGAATTGTTGTGTCATAAAGCGCTGGAAAATGGTTGTAGCATCATACAAGACACTGTTGAAAGTATTAATTTTAAAGAGAATCAATTCACAGTAATAACTTCAGATAGTACAATTCTAAAGGCAGAAATTGTAATTGGCGCTTTTGGGAAACGTTCTAATATTGATCAGAAATTGAATAGAAGTTTTATTCAGAAAAAATCATCCTGGCTAGCGGTAAAAGCACATTATTCAGGAAATTTTCCAAGTGATTTGGTTGGATTGCATAATTTTAAAGGAGGTTATTGTGGTGTTTCTAAAGTGGAAAATGACGCAATTAATATTTGCTATTTAGCGGATTATACGACTTTTAAAAAACACAAAAATATCCAAGAGTATCAGCAAGACGTGGTATCCAAAAATCCGCACTTAAAAGTAATTTTGGATACCAGTACGATGATTTTTGAAAAGCCGTTAACGATAAGCCAGATTTCTTTCGAGGAAAAAAGCGCAGTAGAAAATAGTATTCTTATGATAGGCGATACTGCTGGGCTCATACATCCTTTGTGTGGTAATGGAATGGCGATGGCTATTCATAGTGCTAAAATCGCTTCTGATTTAGTTGGTGCTTATTGTAAAGGCGAAATTAAATCTAGGGCTTCATTAGAAAAAAAATATTTGGAACAATGGAATCACAATTTTAGTAATAGATTAAAAATGGGGCGAATATTATCGAAAATTTTACAGAAAGAAAAACTTTCAGAGTTTCTTATGCGTATAGTAGTTAGATTCCCATTCATTTTAAGAATAATTATAAGAAAAACCCATGGTAAACCCATTATACTTTAATCAGATATGTTGTTAAATACTAAATACAGAACTGATGAACCAGAGATCATGGATGATTTTGCTTTAGAAGGCGAAATTTTGCGTGAAGCTTTAGATAAAATTGCTAAAATAAATCAGCTATTAGGTGGAAACAAGTTAACTTTACTAGGAGTGAAGAAGTTGATTGCCAAAAGTCCTAAAACAACTGAAATCACGATTGTTGATGTGGGTTGTGGTAACGGCGATATGTTGAGAACACTTGCCGATTATGGCATACAGCATAATTTAAAATTTAACTTAATTGGGGTTGACGCAAACAATTTTACGGTAAATCATGCTATTGACTTATCAAAAAAATATCCAAATATAGCGTATCGCTGTGAAGATATATTTGATAAACCTTTTAAAGAGCTAAAGTACGATATTATATTGTGCACCTTGACTTTACATCATTTTAAGGAAGATGAAATTATCAAAATAATGACCACGTTTTATGAAAATGCTAGCCTTGGTGTGGTGATTAATGATTTACATAGAAGTGCTGTCGCTTACCGGTTGTTTCAATCCTTGTGTTTTGTTTTTCAATTGAATGCTATGTCAAGGGAAGATGGTTTGGTTTCGATATTAAGAGGATTTAAAAAAGAAGAGTTACTTCGTTTTTCGAAAAAATTAAATTTTAGCAACTATAAAATCCAATGGAAATGGGCTTTTAGATACCAATGGATAATTTCAAAGATATGAGTGTAAAAATAAATACAGTTACAAAACAACTACCAAAGTATTCTAGAACTACAGAAGAAATTATTCCGTTTCTGGACGCTTGGCTCACGGGACAAGACGAACGTTTTATTAGAAAAGTAAAAAAAATATTTGAGGGTGCGGCAGTAGATAAACGCTATTCCATTATGGATCCTATTGAAGTTTTTACAAAAACATCATTTGAAGAAAGAAATGATATTTATGTTCGTGAAGTCATCGATTTAGGCGAAAAAGTACTACAAAAGGCATTGTTGAAATCGGGATGGAAGCCGGAAGATTTAGATTATATCATCACAGTAAGTTGTACCGGCATCATGATTCCTTCGTTAGACGCCTATTTAATAAATAAGCTAAAACTACGTCAGGATATTGTAAGGCTGCCTGTAACTGAAATGGGATGTGCCGCTGGTGTTTCAGGTATTATTTATGCCAAAAACTTCCTGCAGTCCAATCCTGGTAAACGCGCAGCAGTAATCGCAGTAGAAAGTCCAACAGCAACATTTCAATTGAATGATTTTTCGATGGCTAATATTGTAAGTGCCGCCATTTTTGGAGATGGAGCTGCCTGCGTTTTACTTTCGTCCCACGAAGACGATGAAGGCCCCGAAATTCTGGCAGAAGAAATGTATCATTTTTATGAAAATGAGCATATGATGGGTTTTAAACTAACGAATACCGGTTTACAAATGATTTTAGATATTGAAGTACCAAATACCATTGCGTCTCATTTTCCGACAATTATCCATCCTTTTTTAGAAAAAAACAATCTAAAAATTGATGATATGGATCATTTAATTTTTCATCCTGGCGGAAAAAAAATAGTACAAACAGTCGAAGCCTTATTTTCAGATTTAGGTAAAAATATCGATGATACTAAAGAAGTTTTGCGTTTGTATGGTAATATGTCAAGCGCAACCGTTTTGTATGTTTTAGAGCGATTCATGGACAATAGGCCACCAAAAGGGGATCTTGGATTGATGTTAAGTTTTGGTCCCGGATTTTCGGCACAAAGAGTATTGTTGCAGTTTTAGTCAAAGAAGAGAGAAAAACGATGAAAAGTCAAGAGATTATATCAAGATTACCGTATTCGAAGCCCTTTTTGTTTGTTGATGAAATCACTAAAATTGATGAAAGTGGAGTAGAAGGTAACTTTACTTTCGATGAAAACTTAGATTTTTATAAAGGTCATTTTGAAAACTATCCAGTGACGCCCGGTGTGATTTTAACAGAAACTATGGCTCAAATTGGATTAGTTTGCTTAGGTATTTTTTTACTAAATAATGACTTTAATAAAGACATTTCAATAGCTTTAACATCAGCTAATATGGAATTTTTAAAACCTGTATTTCCAAATGAGAAAGTTACGGTTGTTTCAGAAAAAATGTTCTTCAGATTCGGTAAATTAAAGTGCAAAGTGAATATGACAAATGCGAATGGTATTGTTGTTTGTACTGGTGAGATTGCAGGAATGATAGTTTGATGCAGCGATTATAATAGAGTAGTTTAAAAAAAATTCCATGAGTAGAAGAGTAGTAATAACAGGACTTGGTATAGTGGCTCCAAACGGAGTAGGGCTTGATGCCTTTACCCATGCAATTAAAAATGGGATTTCTGGTATCAGGAAAGACCCAGATTTGGAACGCCTACAATTCTCGTGTCAAATTTCAGGGAAACCGGAAATTTCTGAGGAATTGTCATTGCATTATTTCACAGAATTAGAACTGAGAAACTTTAACTCCTCGGGTATTTTATATGGAGTAATTGCAGGAATGGATGCGTGGAAGGATGCTGAGTTGCCAATTATGAGCAATGAAGAACCAGATTGGGGCAGTGGAACTATTTTTGGTACAGGAACCTCGGGTATCGATAAATTTCGCGAAAGCATTTATAAAATTGATGATCTACAAACCCGTAGACTAGGAAGTACTGCTGTAGCTCAGACAATGAATAGTGGTGTTAGTGCTTATTTAGGTGGGAAATTAGGCTTAGGAAATCAGGTGACCACTAATTCTTCTGCCTGTACCACTGGGGCAGAAAGTATGTTAATGGCCTATGAGCGTATTAAATCAGGACTGGCTAACAGAATACTAGCGGGAAGTACCAGTGACAGTGGCCCTTATATCTGGGGTGGTTTTGATGCGTTGCGTGTCTGTACTTTTAAGCACAATGAAAGCCCAGAAAAGGGTTCGAGACCTATGAGTGCTAGTGCATCCGGATTTGTGCCGGGAAGCGGAGCAGGAGCTTTCGTACTAGAAGAACTTGAAACAGCGCTTGCACGCGGGGTACGAATCTATGCTGAAGTATTAGGTGGAAATGTAAATTCAGGCGGACAGCGTGGATTGGGAACTATGACGGCTCCAAATCCTATAGCAGTTCAAAAGTGTATCAAAGATGCGATGACTAATGCGGGAATCCAAGCGGATGCAATCGATGCTATCAACGGACATCTAACTGCTACGACTAAAGACAGTTTAGAAATAGAGAATTGGAGTGAAGCTTTAGGACGAAGCGGCATTGATTTCCCCTACATTAACTCTCTTAAATCGATGGTAGGTCATTGTTTGTCGGCTGCTGGGAGTATCGAAAGTGTCGCTGCGATATTGCAATTGCATGAAGGATTTATTTTTCCCAATATTAATTGTGAAGACCTAAATCCTGAAATTGAAAGCATAATTGATGTCTCAAGAATTCCGCAAAAAGTGATTGAAACAGAATTAAATATTATAGCCAAAGCCAGTTTTGGTTTTGGAGATGTTAACGGTTGCCTCATTTTAAAAAAATATACCGTTTAAAAAAATTAAACATGAACAGAGAAGAGACTTTAGTACAATTAAGAAATATCGTAAAGCCCTACATTAATAATGAAGAAGCTTTTGAGAATTTCACAGAGAATACAGACTTCATAACGGATTTGAATATCAATTCAGCTAATCTGGTGGATATCATTTTAGATGTTGAAGATTATTTTAAAATCCATATCGATAATGAATCCATGGAAAAAATGGTTGATGTGAAATCAACATTGGAGATAATAGAAACCAAATTAGCTAAGAAGTGATTGGAAACGACATTGTAGATTTGGCTTTAGCCCGATTCGAAAGTAATTGGAAACGACCGGGCTATCTGGATAAAATATTTACTCCAGATGAACAATTGCTTATTTCAACTGCAGCGAATCCAGATACGATGGTATGGAACCTATGGAGTAGAAAGGAAGCAGCTTATAAAATCTACAATAGAGCAACGGGTATACGAGGTTATTTTCCTTTGAAGTTAGTGTGTGTGTATGAAAATGCCAATAACGGATTTGTGTTATGCAACGGTCATACTTTCTATACAAAAACTAAAATAGTAAAGGATAAAATACATACTGTTGCGGTAACTGATATTATGGATTTTAAACTGGTGACAGAGCTAGAACCTGAAATAAAAATAATAAAAAGGAAGGGAATCCCATTTCTAATCGAGGATATAACTAATTCTCTAAATCCCGTTTCAGTAAGCCACCATGGCCGTTTCAGCGCTTTTGTTGGCTTAAAACAATAAAAAAACACTTTACTTAATCCCTAATCTTGACTTTAATTTTAGAAATAATAAAGCTGTTTTATAGGCATCTTCGGTTGATGACTTTCTATCGTTTTGTGGGATTTTATAAATTTCAGATAATTGTTCTAATGTAAATTCCTTATCTGTAATTTCATTTAGTTTGCGATGCATCATATCGATATCCAAGGCTTCATTTTTCAATCGGCCACATTCTAATTTCTCCAAGGCTGCATTGATCATTTCGACATCAAAATCAATTTGGTGTCCCACTAAAACAGAATTACCAATAAATTCAATAAAGGATTTTATAGCATCTGCTTCCCCTAATTTAGTCATCTTACTTTCGATAATAAACCCATTTGAAAGTTTATTGTCATGAAGGTATTTATATTGCAATAATATAGTTTCAAAACTATCGCCTATAAGTATGCTATCATCCACAACGGCAAAAGCGCTAATAGTCAAGATAACATCTTTATCCAGATTCAGTCCAGTCCTTTCAGTAGAGACAACAACATAGCGATTCGATTTTTTATCGAATTTAGCTAGGTATGTTCTCCAGAATTCCGGATATACCTTGTTGATATATTTTAGCCAATCAAGCATAACTAGGAAAATTGAGTCAGTTGAAACTTGTTTTTAATTAATTCTTCTAATTCTCTCATTGGAGCAAGAGCATTTTTTAGCTTTTCTTTATCAATTTTTGATAATTCCTCCAAATTTATAAACTGACCAGTATTTTCATTTTTTAAGCCCTCTACAGTTCTTAATTTTGATAAAGTTAAGAAAGCTTCGGCACAATTCAGATAAATTTCTGAATATTTAGGATCCTCAATCGCTAATTGTTTAAAACGAGTATAGGTATTATTAATTCCTTTAATTCCATGACTGAGTGTAAATAAACGGGCGCCATCTATAAGAGGCATTAAAGCACGAGTCTTTATGTCAAACTTATCTTTATTAGGGCCAGTTTCTTCAAGAATTAATTTTTTGAAAAAACTTAAAGGAGAATTTTTTCGTAATGCATCATTTCCTAAAAAGTCAAAGAACAAGGTATTGTTATTTGCGTTTTTGAAAACAACATTATTAATCGCATCTTCAATTTTTTGCTCGCCAAAAACAAGTTCATAATCAAAAAATACACTACTCAAATTATTATTGCTTTCACCTGGCGTATTCATCCAATTGTCATATTGTTTTATCCAGTCTGTTAATGACTTACACCACGACATATTACTTGCCATGTGCCCATTAGGGCATAATTCATAGCCTATTTCTTGTAGTGTAAGCGTCGTTTTTTTTCCTAAATTAAGAAAATAATCTTTTACTTCTCTATACTTTTCTGTAGCTACATCTTCAAAAACTAAAATACTGTCTTGGTCTGTAAGAAGCAATTGTTCTTTCCTTCCCTGGCTACCAATACTTAACCAAGCAAACCGAGCAGGAGGGGAGCCCATTTCAAGAATCGAAAGTTCGATTGCACGCTTTAAAAGTGCAAAATTAATCTCAGATGTAATATTTGAAATATGGGTAAGAGGAATGTTTTTGTATATCGAAGTTTGAATAAGATCTGTCAATCGTACCCTAATTTGTTTTAGTTCTTTCGCATTTTGAGCGCGCTTAATTTCTTTAATTAGGACACCGGGATTACTGGCTTGCGCAACAATCAGATCGTGCTCTGAAATAACGCCTTTGACATTCGATTTATTTGTACCATCTAAAGTGACACATAAATGGGTGACATTATTTTTTAACATTAATAATTGTGCTTCTGCTAGCGAAACGTTCTCCAGTACTGTTATTACTGGTGATGACATGATTTTATCCACTGAAGCAGTAATTGGAAATCGGCCTGTAGCAATTTTAGAAGACATATCCATATCAGTTACAATTCCGATAGGAAGTGAAGCATCACAAATAACAGCACTAGTAATTCGCATTTCAGCCATAAGCTGAGCTACTTCGCTGACCATGCTGTTTGCAGTAGTTATTAGCGGCGTATTGTTGTAGGATAACGTTTGGAAATACTGCATTTCAGATTGTTTGTCCGTATAAAATAGGGAATCTGAAATCTGGCTGCTACGTGAATTTTCGTTATCCGTGGAACTAGGTGTATTTGTGGCAAAATTCTCCAGTAAATAATTTAAAACTTCGGTATTATTTGCTACAAATGGTCTGAAAACAGCAATTGGAATAGCATAAACTACGCTTTCTTCGCGTGCTTTTGCAGTCATTCTATAGTTGTTTTTTGCAAAAAAAGGGCGTAAACCAAAAATTGCACCTTCGTGACATTTATTTAAAATCGTTTCTTCAGCGTCTGCTATAACCGATAAATGAATCACGCCGGAAGCAACAACATAAAAACTATCGTGCAATACATCATTGTACTGAAACAATGTTTTGTTTTTTTCTAAATTTACGACACGAATATTGGCAGCAATTTCAGATAACTCTGCAAATGTCAAATGATCAAATGGCGAGTATTCTTTTAAAAAATCAGCAATCCGTGTTATAATCGTGTTCATATTTTTATGATAATTTTGTTGGGTAAAATTAATAAAATATTTATTTATTTGTTTGATTATCTCATGTTAAATCTTGGTTTTATTAATTAGTTAATTGTATTGTTTGTAGTAGAGATAGCAGCGTTTAAAATATGATTGTTGTTGACTTTTAAAACAGTATAGACTTTTTAATACAATTCCTATTTTACATAATATAAATTATAGTTCGAAATATAATAATCTAAATCTTTATAAATAGGGATGTTTATTGGTCTAATTATATCTAAGAATGTTATTTTAAATTGTAATTTGTGATAAGCTGGTTAGACTAATTTAACTCGGTACTTTACTAAAACAAAAAACAGCATCTAAAACTACTTTAGATGCTGTTTTTTAAAAAACTATATAAAAAAACTATTTCTATTTAAGCGATTTCATATCAATTACAAATCTATATTTTACATCATTACTTGTAACACGGTCATAAGCTGCATTTATATCTTGTATATTGATAAGCTCGATATCACTAGTAATATTATGTTTTCCACAGAAATCTAACATCTCTTGTGTTTCTTTAATTCCTCCAATTAGAGAACCAGCAATACGCTTACGTCCCATAATAATATTTCCTCCAGAAAATGGCTTTAAAGGTTCTATTGCACCAACTAAAACCATTGTTGCATCAATTTTAAGTAATCCTAAATAAGGATCCATTTCATGACCTACAGGAATGGTATTTAAAATGAAATCAAAACTATTTTGGTGTTTTTTCATCTCTTCTGCATCTTTAGATACTAAAACTTCATGAGCACCTAAACGTTTAGCATCTTTTCCTTTTTCTGGAGATGTCGTAATCATAACCACATGAGCACCTAATGCATTGGCAAATTTAACACCCATATGACCTAATCCTCCTAAACCTACCACACCTACTTTGTCTCCTTTTTTTACTTTCCAGTGACTTAATGGCGACCATGTTGTAACTCCTGCACATAATAAAGGTGCAGCTGCAGCTTCGTCTAAATTTTCCGGGATACGTAATACAAATTTTTCATCAACAACTACCGAAGTTGAATAACCTCCATAAGTTTGTTTGTCTTCAATATGTTTATCTGGACTATTGTAAGTAAATGTTGCTCCATTTTCGCAAAATTGCTCTAAATCCTGCTTGCAAGAGGAACATGTTTGGCAAGAATCTACCATACAGCCAACTCCTACTAAATCACCTACTTTGTATTTATTAACAGCATTTCCAACCTCCACTACTCGACCAATAATCTCGTGTCCTGGTACTACTGGATAAGTTGATCCATTCCATTCGTTTCTTGCGGTATGTATGTCACTATGACAGACACCGCAATAGGTAATATCAATTTTCACATCGTCCTTTCCTACAGCTCTTCTTTCGATGTCTAAAGGTTTTAAATCTGCTGTTGATGCCGTAGCACCATATGCTTTTACTGTTGTAGTTGCCATAATTATGTGTCTTTTAAAGTTGTTTTTAATTCTGTTGCTGTATTGCTATGTTATTTCGAAGCTTTTGGATAATCTGTATACCCTTTTGCTCCTGTTGTATAAAACGTATCTTGATCCCATTCTGCTAAATCCAAGTTGTTTTCAAAACGTTCTACTAAATCCGGATTAGATATATATGGCTTGCCATAAGCTACTAAATCTGCATAACCCTCTTCAATTACTTTATTCCCTTTTTCTTGATCAAATGCTGAATTAATCATTAATGTTCCATTATATAAAGGACGGAAATGTTTAGCGATTTCTGTCACAGCGTAGGGTATTTCTGAAACATCTGTAAAGGGTTCAGAAAGATGCACGTATGCTAAATTATAATCGTTTAATTTTTTAATAATGTATTCAAACGTTGGGATTGTGTCTTCATCCATAGTCATACCAAATGGACCATTCAATGAAGGATTAAAACGGGCTCCAATTTTTTCTTGTGGAATCACTTCTTTAATCGCATCTAAAACTTCAAAAAAGAAACGGGTTTTGTTTTCAATACTTCCACCGTAGTCATCTGTTCTTTTATTAGACGTTCCATTAAAGAACTGATGAAATAAATAACCATTAGAGGAATGTATTTCTACGCCATCAAAACCTGCTTTTACTGCATTTGCAGCTGCATTTTGAAAATCTTTTACTGTAGTTTTAATATCTTCGATAGTCATTGCCTTAGGCGTAACAGTATCTTTAAACCCTTCTGGAGTAAATGATTTAGCGTGCGGATTTATAGCTGAAGCGGATAACGGTAATGCTCCATTATGAAAATCGGGATGCGACATACGTCCTACATGCCATAATTGAATAAAGATTTTTCCCCCTTTATCATGTACGCGCTTGGTTACTTTTTTCCAACCTTCTACTTGCTCATCTGTGTAGATTCCTGGAGTATTAATGTATCCTACCGCTTCTGTAGATACTTGAGAACCCTCTGTAATAATTAAACCTGCTGATGCACGTTGTTCGTAATACAAACCGTGTAGATCATCAGTTGGCACATGGCCTTCGTTATCTGCTCTACTGCGCGTCATAGGTGCCACGACGACTCTGTTATTGAGGTTAATGTTTTTACTATATGATGTTAATAAATGCTGTTTACTCATGTTCTTTTTTATAAATTTCTACTATTTACAAAGTTACATTACTATAGCAACAATAGCGTTGACCTATATCAATTATGATAGATTTAACTCTTTTCTAACTTAGCTTAAGTTTTCCAGAGAGACTCTGAAGACTATTTTAATCGAGTTGCTGAAGAGCATAAAATAAACGATTTTGCGCCCCTTCCTGAGAGCCAAATATCGAACGAGATAAAACTCCCTCTTTTGTAATTAAAATCCATTGCGGAGTTCCTGCGGAATCAAATTGGTCGTAAACCATATGTCCTTCATCCAAAAAGATAGGAAAAGGAAGTTCCTCAATGGTAAAAATGCTTTTAATATCACTTTCAGTTACTGGTGTAGTATTAAAGCTGGTATGAATTCCTACTACTTGCACCTCTTCATTTTCCTTCTGTAATTGGTATGCCAAAGGAATCGCACGCCCAGTACATCCCAAACACTGATTGTTATAGATTATAGCCAAAATCGCTTTTCCTTGGAATTCTTTTATAAGATCGATTGGGTTGCCGTTAAAATCCTGAACTAGAATGGAATCAACAGCTGCATTTTCTTTATTCATTATATTACGATTTTGATTTAAGATTGCTATTGCAAAATTGATGAAACGAAGCTATCCATTAGTGTAATTAGTTTTTTGTGATAATTGTATCTAGAACAAGAAAAATTACATTAAAAACGTCTATTTAAGTGTTTTTTGTAATTACATCCAGCGCATTAACAAAGTTATGATTTAATATGATCTATCGGAAGATTTTCTTTAGACTCTATCACTTTCCTTTTCTCTTATTTAAATTAAAAAAGTTCCAAAGTTGCAACGCTTTGGAACTAATAATTAGTTGTTTGGACTAAACCACTATGGACTTAAAGTCCATAGATTTGGTTGTCAGAC
The DNA here is from genome assembly GCF_058725285.1 of Flavobacterium sp. DW-iso2. Taxonomy (NCBI): domain Bacteria; kingdom Pseudomonadati; phylum Bacteroidota; class Flavobacteriia; order Flavobacteriales; family Flavobacteriaceae; genus Flavobacterium; species Flavobacterium sp. DW-iso2. The sequence continues at coordinate 45,052 of NZ_JBZXDY010000022.1, forward strand.
TTAAAGTCTGCATGTTGTATTGCTACTATTTACCGCAGATTCGCAAATTATTTTATATCAATTATTTTAAAATTTGCGAATCTGCGGTGTTAACATTTTTTAGAAGCTAAAGCGAGATGCACTGAAAGTACACATAGTTTTAAACTCTATTTGAGACCAATAAAATTAAAACTTTTATAAATTACATCCAAGTAACTATATCTTCTATATTTCTTCTTGATTTAGGGTTTGCTGGATTGGCTTTTCTGTATCCAAAAGCAACCATAAAGGACAAACCATATTTGTCTGTATCCACACCAAACTTTTCTCTCAATAAAGCCTCTGCTTTTTCTTGGTGAAAACCTTCAATAGGACAACTATCAATACCTACCAAAGCGGCAGATGTCATCATATTACCCAAAGCAATGTACGTTTGTTTAGATGACCAATCGAATAATTTTTTATCCGTATCTAAATTAAAGTCGCTTTCTTGAAATTCTCTATAGAATTTAGAATACATTTCTATGGTCTCTGCCGGCCATTGTTTAACGTCTTTCATCATGGACATGATGTAATCAGAATCCCATTTTACCATGGGTGCTTTCATTGATAAACCTAAGACAAAATGACTTGCGGTATCTAATTTTAAAGGCGCTCCCCAAGCTACTGGTTTTATCAACTCACGCAATGCTGCATCTTGAACCACGATAAAATGCCAAGGCTCAAAACCAAAAGAACTTGGCGATAAATGAGCTGTTTCTAAAATAAATTCCATATTTTCATCTGAAATAGTTTTAGTAGCATCAAATTCTTTGGTGGCGTGTCTAAATTCAAATGCATTGATAATATCTTCTTTTGCTATGTTAGGTGTGCTCATGTTCTATTTTATAAATTATTACTGGCTACAAAGTTACACTACCATAGCAGAAACTTCCTTGACCTATATCAAGTACGATAGATTTGACTTTTTCATAATTACGTACGTTTCTAGTTTAACTCTTACGTTTTTTAAATGGCTCCATTAAATGAGGGGCTTCTAAAAGATTGGTTTATTTTTGTCGAAATCTAGAAGTTACAACGGCTCGTTTAGATTATTATTTAAAAGTTGCATTTGATTGGGTTTGTTTCCAAGTTCAATTCGGAAAGTAGAATAAGCCTCCCTCCTACATTGTTGATTAAAAAGTGTTCTACTGACAATGTAGAAGGAAAATTTATTTACCTCTTAATCAATCCAAATCGTTTTTGTATTTACAAACTCACGAATACCATAAGCAGCTAATTCTCTTCCGTAACCACTGTTTTTGATTCCGCCAAAAGGCAATCTTGGATCAGAAACGACTAGTTTATTTACAAAACTACTTCCTGCTTCCAGTTGTAGTGCTAACTTTTCTCCGCGTTGTATATCTTTAGTGAATACTCCTGAACCCAAACCAAATTGCGAATTATTAGCCAATTCCACAGCATGAGTGTCATCTTTTGCTCGTATCACCGAGGCCACAGGGCCGAATAATTCGTTGTCAAAGGCTTCCATACCTGGTTTTAGATCAACCAATATGCTTGCAGGATAATAGGCGCCTTTTCCTTCTGGGATTGTTCCTCCAAGAACCAAACGCCCGCCTTGTTGTATTGTTTTTTGTACTTGTTGGTGCAATTCATCTCTTAAATCGAGCCTTGCCATCGGTCCGTAGTAGGAATCGGCGCTGGTTGGATCCCCCATTTTGGCCGCTTTCATTTTCTTAGTGAATAAAGCTACAAAATCATCATAAATTGCATCATGAACAATAAATCGTTTGGCAGCGATACAAGTTTGTCCGTTGTTTTGTAGTCGGCCCAAAGTAGCTAAATCAGTTGCTTTTTCTAAATCTACGTCGTCCAGAATTATGTAGGCATCACTACCTCCCAGTTCCATTACCGTTTTCTTTAAGTTTTGCCCCGCAATTGAAGCTATGGAACGTCCAGCAGCATCACTACCAGTAAGTGTAATGGCAGCAATATTTTTGTCTTCGATCAATGTTTTTACGTCTTTAGAATCTACATTCAAATTCGTAAAGACGCCTTTTGGAAATCCTGCCTTGATGAAAGCGTCTTCGATGGCAAAAGCACAGCCCTGAACATTTGAAGCGTGTTTTAAAACTCCAGTATTCCCAGCCATTAATGAAGGAGCAGCAAACCGAATCGCTTGATAGAAAGGAAAGTTCCACGGCATTACTGCTAGAATTACTCCAATAGGTTGAAACGTAACATAACTTTTTACAGCCTCTGTTTTTACAGTTTCATTGGCTAATAATGTGCTTGTATGTTCTGCATAATAGCGGCAGATCCATGCACATTTTTCAACCTCTTTGCGGGCTTGACCAATCACTTTTCCCATTTCTCGGGTGGCTAGTTGTGCGTATTCCTCCTTGTTCGCATCAAGAACATCGGCTAATGCGTACATTAGTTTGGCTCTTTCTTCAAATGTTTTTTGTTTCCAAAGATGGAATTCTTTTTTTGAGGCTGCTATTATTTCGAGTGCTTCAGTGCTTGTAATTCGATCGTATTCACTTATTTTTTCGTCCGTTGCCGGATTGATGCTTATCGTCTTTGTCATTGCTTTTATTTTTAAGTATGTACAGCTGTTTGTTAGCGTAAAGTATAAAAGTACTAAAAAGAAGACGGAAATTTAATCGCTTTTGGTTTAATTTGGCAAAGAGCTTCGCTGATTTTCTTATCGCAGATGGAAAAAAAAATATTTGCAAATCGCTACTAAGGGAATTGCTTATAACGGACTAACTTTTAAAGAGTAAGTTGGATATTTAATGCCAAATCGAAATACTGACAGCATTGTCATGATTTTTAAGATAGTAAAGCGACAGGACTCTACTTTTAAATTTTCAGTAATTTTCATAAATAGTTGGTTAATCTATTGATTTTATAGGAATAAGTTGCCAAATTAGTCATTTTTACAAACTATTTCTATTTACGGGCTCTTTGGCGTGGTTTTGGCGCCTAAGCAGATGTAAGTTTAAATTTAAATACGCAGCGGGTAAAAATTACACAAAACGTATTTTTAGAATTAAAAAAACAATTTTATGATTCAAGTTAGAGAGAACAACACAGTTAAGGTACATTACGTTGGAAAATTATCAGATGGTCAAGTATTTGATAGTTCAGAAGGAAAACAACCTTTAGAGTTTACTTTAGGACAAGGAAAATTGATTCCCGGATTTGAAAAAGGGTTGATCGATATGAAATTAAATGAGAAAAAAACAATTACTATTTCGCAAGAAGATGCTTATGGTGAAGCGCGCCAAGATCTAATTCAAGAAGTAGATAAAAGCCAACTTCCTGAGGATATTACTCCTGAAGTGGGAATGGGATTAGTTTCTAAATCTTCTGATGGAAACGAAATGAATTTACTTATCGTTGAAGTGAAAGAAGCGACTATCGTCATTGACGGTAATCATCCTTTGGCAGGAAAAGAACTAATTTTTGATCTTGAAGTAGTTGATATTCAAGGATAATTAGTACGGTATTTTATTATAAACGGGACGGTAGTTTTTGAAACTATTGTCCCGTTTTTTTTTTGTTTAAGTGTTATCAAGCACTACTTTAGTCTGATATGATTATATGAGTTACGTATAAATTTACTTTTTAAAATATAAAACCCGAAATAGACCTACAATTCTATTTCGGTTGTTTTTGTGGTTGATTTGGCTTTTTTTTTATATCTTATAGATTGTGTACGCTTCGTAGCCGCTAATTTTACGGCTTAAAGAAAACTTGATGCGAAGCGATAATTCCACTAAAACCCCACTAGCTCAAAACAGCGGTTGTAGGCTGTGTTTTTAGTTGTCAAATACGATTTCAAATGTATTTCTAACATAATTAATTCCTTCGATCTTTTTAGAGTAAAGTGGTAATTGATTTATGTGAACAATTAATTTTGCATCATTTAAATTTAAAATTCTATTTACAATATACAAACCTAATCCATCCCCGTTTTTTCCACTTTGCTTGGCATAAACTCCTGAATATCCTTCACGAAGAACATCATCTAATTCATTTGGTTTTATTTCCATACTAATCATTTCTACGATTAGACTGAAATTATTATTATCTATATTTTCAGAAAAAAGTATTTTCAATTGTGTATTTGGTGAAATATATTTCGCTGTATTATCTATAATATGGTAAAGTGCAACTCTAATCGTTTCAAAATCAAATTTTAAAAGTTTTTCATTATCTTCAACTAAAACATGAACATCTAATTCTTTAAAATCTTGATAAAAAACATGCAAAACTGTTAAAACTACTTTTCTAATATAATGTTGTTGTTTTTGAAGTGTTGCAGAACCGCCATCTAATTTTTTAAAAACCGTAAATTCTGCTTTCATTGCAATACTATTTTTTGCAATTCTTAAGAATGCATCTGCAACAGCGTCAGGATCTTTAGACAAATATGTTTTTATCGTTTCTTTTACTTTTCTGTAATCTTTGCTTAATTTTTCTTCTGGAACAACCACATATAATTCTTGAATATTATGTCCGTTAAATGAAGTGATGTTATGAATTAGTCTTCGATTATCTGCTTGAATATCTTGAGTTAATTTATTTTTGATATTATTTATTTCTTGAATTTGTTCAGAATAAATAGTTAATTTTTCTTTGAAATATCTCGGTTTATTTATTAATTCAGAATTAAATGTAATTAAATATGCTATTCCGTTTTCAGAATTAATTTTGCCGTGTCTAATTTTTTTACCTGTAAATTCACATTTTTCAATGATTTCTGTTTTATTTTCGCAAAGCTCAAAATAGTAATCTTGTTCTTTGGGTAAATTAGAATAAATAATTACATTGTCTTTATTTATGAGTTTGACATATGTACTCATTAGTTTAATTCTTTACTAAATCTTTCAATTAAACTGATAAACTCATACGGTTCCGCATCTTTTGAAAGAAGAAAATCTACCTTTTGAATTGCATCGTGAAATACATTATGAATTTGCACTGCTGAATAGATTACTACTTTTTTATCTGAATATTTACTTTTTATATTTAGAGCAAGTCCTAAACCTTCATCTTTACATTCTAAAATTTTACCGACTCCTTGAACATCTACAAAAACAATATCACTGTTTTTAATTACGTCATCATTATAAGATTTCAAGTCAGTTATGCTTTTAGTATTAATCCACCCTTCGTTAATAAGAATTTTTACAACCTTAAATTTAGTGTCATCGTCAATAAAAAGAATTGATGTTGACTTTCGCAATTTATCAATATCAATAGTTTCTATAACTGGTGTGGTTTTATCTGAATTTAATTGTTCAGAATTACTTGCAAAGTTTACTGTTAAATTATTTGCGTTATTATTTGTTGGAGATATTTGAGGATTATTCTCGATTTGAAGTGGTGATGTAGTATTTGGGCTTTTCTTTTTATAATTTTTGTATCCAATTGTTATTGTAATAATTGAAAATATTGATGCAATTGCTATTTTCCAAAAATCAGGTGTGTCAATAAGAGTTTGAAATGATATAATCATAATTTAAATTTGGTTTTTTGATGGTTATTTTTTCTTCTTTTTTTTAACATAGCCTACAACTCGTATATCCTCGCCACTCAATAGCGACTATACACCTTATTTAGGGTAGATACCCGCAATTCCATAGCGTTTATCTCCATATTCAAATATATACTATTTTTACGAATATTCTGATTAAAATATTCTCGTTCTGAATACTTTTTCAAATATACCTTCTTAATAGATAGTTACTTTACGGAAAAACGTAAACGGGATTCGTTTGCACTAAATATTTTAGCCTTGATAGCAGTGAAAAGCCTTTATGGACTGAAACTACTTTTTTCTTGTTGTGACAGAGCGACCAAAGGAAGCTCCTGCCACGACTTAGAAAAAGGGTTGAAGCCAGAAAGCTTGAAACAAATAGCGAGAAAAGCTCCTGAAAATAATATTTTAAAGCTGAATTATATAAGGAGCTGCGGTGGTTTTTTAGGATTTTAATTTTTTACCTTTGCAAAAAAATAAAAAAGCAATTTTGAGTACTACAACACATAGATCTAAATTAAAATATTTCCAGCTCGTTTTAATTTTAGGTTTCCTTACCGCACTTGGCCCGTTTTCAATTGATATGTATTTGCCTGGTTTTTCTGGAATTGCAGCAGACTTAAATACTACCGTGGCCAAAGTTGCCATGACCTTATCGAGTTATTTCATCGGGATTTCGGCGGGGCAATTGCTCTACGGCCCTTTGTTAGACCGCTATGGTAGAAAAAAGCCATTGTTTATAGGACTGCTGGTTTACATTTTGGCATCCTTGGGTTGCGCATTTGTTACTGATATTGATACGTTTATTGGTTTGCGATTCATACAAGCCGTGGGAAGTTGTGCTGCTACGGTAGCTTCGATTGCTATGGTTCGGGACTTATTTCCTGTAAAAGAGATTCCAAAAGTACTTTCTCTATTGATGTTAGTCGTTGGACTTTCGCCAATGCTAGCCCCAACAATTGGGGGTTATGTAACGGCAGCCTACGGATGGCACGTTGTGTTTTTAATTTTAATGGGGATTGGGATTGTGGTTCTTTTGGCCGCTCAGTTTGGGTTGCCGCATACTCACGAACCAGATACTTCCATCTCGTTGAAACCAAAACCAATTATTCTTAATTTTTGGAGTGTGGTGAGAGAGCCTCAGTTTTATACGTATGCGTTTACAGGAGGAATAGCCTTCTCTGGTTTATTTACTTATGTTGCCGCCTCCCCTATTCTATTCATGGATATTTTTAAAGTGGATGCCAAAACCTATGGTTGGATTTTTGCTTTTATGTCGTTGAGTTTTATCAGTGCCAGTCAGTTGAACTCCTTGTTACTGAGGAAATTTAGCAGTGAGCAAATGATCTTTGGCGCTTTGATTACACAATCAGTTATTAGTATTGCTTTTTTAATCGCTGCTATGAACGGTCTTTTGGGATTGTATGAAACCATCGGGATGCTGTTTATATTCCTGGCTTGTTTGGGTATTTCAAACCCTAATACTGCCGCCTTGACATTGGCTCCATTTGCAAAAAATGCGGGTAGTGCGTCGGCATTAATGGGCGCGATTCAATTGGGATTAGGTGCGTTTGCTTCATTTGCAGTAGGTGTTTTTGTAAAAGATTCTATGGTACCGATGGTCGTGATTATTATGGTTAGTACTATTGTGGCGTTAGTGGTTTTAAGTTTTGGTAAACGAAAGATTATAGTAAAACATTAAGTTGCTGCGTTTTTTAAACATATAAGTCCTATAAGTTAAAGGAGCCAATGGATTAGTGGACACGAGACTTTTTTTTTTAACCACATAGAGACATAGATTTTTTTGTCTTTAAAAAGAAAGCTCCGCTTTGAGATAGAAATCAGAGAGGTTGTGGAAATTGATTATTCATTCGAAACTATAAAAGAAAACTTATATGACTTATATGTTTATAATAAAACTACTCATCGCTTCAGATTAGTAAATTCTCTGTTTCTATGTGTTTAGATTTTTAAAATTATGTAACGAAACTTATAATGACTTATATGGTAAAAAAAAATATAAGCCATACAAGTAAACTTATATGACTTATATGGTTTTAAAAAAATACTCATTTTAGTTTATTAAATCCTATATTTCTATGTATTTAATTTTTAAAATTATACAAAGAAACTTATATGACTTATATGTTTAAAAATTAATTGCTAGTTTTTTTTCTCGTCTTATCAGGTCTGATTATCATTCGTAACGATTGATCTTGAGAGAAATAAGCAATCATCCAGTTGAAGAAGGTTTGTATCCTATTGCGGTATGTTATTAAGGAGATCAGGTGAATGAATAGCCATATCAGCCAAGCAAAAAAGCCATTGAAATGCATTTTGGGTTTTGGTAAGTCAACTACAGCTTTATTTTTACCTATAATCGCCATCGAACCTTTATCGTTGTATTTAAAAGGGATTAAAGGTTTATTATGGGTCATTAACTTGAAATTTTCTGCCAAATTTAGTCCTTGCTGAATTGCAACTTGCGCCACTTGTGGATGTCCGCCAGGAAAAGCGGTATCGGTGAGTTGAATACAGGTATCGCCGATGGCGTAAATGTTCTCCGTTCCGTTTACTTTATTGAACGCATCGGTGGCCATTCGTCTTCCTCTACCGTAACTTTCGGCAGGAATGCCATCAAATACCATAGCGGATACGCCAGCAGCCCAAATCAGGTTCTTAGTTTGAATCGTTTTTCCAGTAGACAAAAACACGGTATCATCTACATAATCAACAACCTGCGTATTCAATTGTACTACCACTCCCAATTTAGTTAGCGCTTCAAGCGTACCTTCCTGCGAGGCTTTACTCATTGGGGCCAGTAAAGCAGGACCACCGTCGATTAAATAGATATTACTTGCCGAGGTTCCTAGTTCTGGGTATTCTTTTTGGAAAATACTCTTTCTCATTTCAGCATACATTCCGGAAACTTCCACTCCGGTTGGCCCTCCTCCGGCCACAACGATGGTCAAGAGTTTTCGACGTTCTCTGGTGTCCTTGCAAATTGCCGCTTTTTCTAAATTTTTTAATATGGTATTGCGCATTTCAATGGCATCATTGAGCGTTTTCATTGGAATGGCATTTTTCTTTACGTTTTCCATTCCGAAATAGCTCGTTTCGGCACCGGTTGCAAAAACCAGATGGTCGTAACTTAATTCGCCATTGTGCAGTATGATTTTATTTTCGGATGGCACTACTTTTAGAAGTTTTCCGAGACGAAACTTCAGATTCTTCTTTCCTGCAAAAAATTTACGGAACGGGTAACTAATACTAGAAGGTTCTAAAAAAGCGGTAGCTACCTGATATATAAGTGGCGGAAAGAAATTGTAATTGTTTTTGTCAACAAGAGTTACCTGAATCCCTTTTTGGTTTAAAAGTTCTTTGGCAAGGTTAATCCCCGCAAATCCTCCGCCTATTATTACAATATTCATATGCTCTTATTTAATGGTTTTAATAAAAAAATCTCCCATAAAGATACATTATTTATGAGAGGCTATTTAATTTTCAAATAGTAAAAAACTATGATAGGATAATTTTAGTAATACTTCCTCTGCTTTTCATGTCCTGAAAATAATTTATAATTTTATTTCGTAGTTCTTTCTGATTGATTTTGGTGAAATGAATTACTCTAAATAGATGTTGTGGTAAATATAACAAGTCTAAAAACCTCATTATCAATATTTTTAAAAATAATAATGATATTAATTTTCCTGATCGAATAGATTTTATCTCAATTTGTACCCAAAACGAAATGAGTCATGGAATTTTCGATTATTTGATAGGATAATTTTGCTTTTTCGCTAAGTTTAGTTGTTTTTTTTAGATAAAAAAAGTTAAAAAGTTAATAAAAATGCAAATATTTTAAACAATAGTTAATGAATAACCAGTATAAACAAAGAAACATGATTTATATCAGTTTTTAAGCGCAAGGATGCGACTAATTTTGACTCATAATAAAAAAACAATATTAAAATAAAAAACAAAATGAAAAAAATTTTACTAGTAGCGGCTGTGGCAATTATGAGTCTAACCGTTAATGCACAAGAAAAAAGTAAAGGTTTACAAGGAATTTGGTGGGCTGCTGGCCAAGTGTCTTTTGGTTCATCGGAAACCGGAACAGCAAAATCTACTAACAATATGATTTTACCAATTGTTGGTACATTTATCTCTCCTTCAGTAACTGTTGCGCTTGGAATAGGTAACATCAATTCAAAAACAAAAGACGGATCAACAACTCTTGCTGAATCTAATACTTTTGTGATTAAACCTTTAGCTAGAAAATACTGGAATGTTTCTGGTGGTTTATTTTTCTTCGGACAAGCTGCTTTGCCAGTTATGATGGGTAAAGATAAAATTACCGATGATAAAACATCATCTGTCGCTTTAGAATTAGCTCCTGGTTTTGATTATGTAATCAATAAATGGTTAACTGTTGAAACTTCTTTCACAGTTTTTAATGTTGGTTCAAGTACTACAACTCCAAAAGTTGGTGAGAAAACAACTAATTTCAACTTCAACGCTAATCCGATGAACTCTGTTGGAGACAGAAAAATTGGAGACTTACAAGTTGGTGTAAAGTTTTTGTTCTAATAAAAGATAAGTTTTTGTTTAGTAACTGATTGATAATCGGTCGAAAAAGCCGCTGTACTTAATTGTATAGCGGCTTTTTTAGCGACTAGTGAATTATAGTTTCGACGTTAAACAGTTAGAAATAAACTTGGGATGTGCTTTGGTCATAGCTTGTAATTCATAGTTACCTCCCTCCTAGGGTTTATAAAATCTACAAAACCTTAGTTTTTATTAGGCGTTTTTCTTATGCTTTTTATGTAGGATCAAAAGGTTGTGGAATTCTATTGTTTTCGGTTTCTCTGTCAAAAACTAAAGAAATAATTTCCCATTTGTTATTTGCGTAAAAAAGCTGAACGCTATTTATGCCGCGTCTTGCAACAAATCCTTTTTTTTCTAATCGAGTTTCATAAGTACTCCAAACGTTTGCAATATTTCCGAATACTTTTACTTCTCGATTAATTTCAGTTTCATAAAATGCCGAATTTAAAACCATATCGTCGGTTTCTTTGTGAAAGTCTTTCACTGTTAAAGTTACTTGTTTAAATTCTCCGTTTGCATTTGACATATAAGAGTAAATCGCATTTGGATTGTGAATGGAAAAATCTCTTTCCCATTGTCTTTTTTCTCCAGCTTCGCCCGAAACTACCTCATAAAATGTTTTCATTAATCCATCTATTGTTGCAACATCTTCGATTAACGGAAAATTTTTTTTTGTTTTTACCTGTTGCAAATTTCCTTTTTTAATTACCATAATTACAAAATTAGTTTAAAATTATTCGTGTCATATTATATGATTTGAAAACAAACTAACTACGTTTATTTAGGTTAGAAAAGTTATTTATGTACTCTTGTGGGTTTTCTATTTAAACGGCTTCAAATTCTATTTGGTTGTTAAAGCAGAAACTTATTAATAGCAGCATTTAGACATTCCCGATAACTTTTTGAAACCGAAATTTTAGTTCCCTTTAAAACAATATGATTGTCTTCAAAAGAATCGATATTTGTTAAATTCACGATATACGAATTATGGACTCGCATAAATTCATTTGGCAAATTGTCGATCAGTTCTTTTAAAGATTTATAGTAAATGTGTTTTTTATTTTCAACCGTTAGGATTTCAACGTAATTACCTAACCCTTTGATGATTAATATTTCATCAAAGTGAAGTTTAATTAATTTTTTATCTATTTTTATGAAAGCAAAATTATGTGTCATTTACTTGATTTTGTTGCATCGGCGAGACTATTTTGTTTGAGAATACTTTGCTGATCTACTTTACTTCGTTCACGGCGAATGCTGTTTTCTGCAATCAAATTTATATGAATGTCTAGAACAAGTTGTTGATGGAAACTTGCAACTATGTTAACGCATTAGTGACATCATTAAGAGAGTATTTTAGGTCTTTTGATTGCTTCAAGAACTTGAGCGGGAAGTTGATTAATATCCGCTGGTTTATTGAGAAACCGTGATGCCCCAAGTTCGTATAGTTCTTTTATAGTATCTTCTGAAAAAGAAGTGGAATACATAATTACTGGAATATTTTTTAGTTTTTGATCGCTTTTTAGTTGCTTCAAGCATTCACGTCCATCCATGTGGGGCATATTTAAATCGAGGAATATAAAATGCGGCAGCTGCTCTGCCTTTCTCAATAGTTCAAGCGCTTCTATACCGCCATTTGCACCTAAACATTTTACAGAAGAAAGCATTTTTGTTAGTGCTTCTTTGAAAAAGAACCTGTCGTCTTTATCATCGTCTATTATCATAAAAATCATTTCCTCCATAGTTTCTGGTTTTGTTATTTATTACGGTTGTATAAGAGGTAGTATTACATGAAAGAATGCACCTTCATTTTCTTTTGAATTTGAAAAAATTTCTCCGTGATGGTTTTCAATAATTTTTTTACACAATGCTAAACCAATACCTGTGCCAATGTAAGTTTCTTTATCATGCAGACGTTGGAAGATAATGAATATTTGTTTTGCATATTGTTGTTCAAAGCCGATGCCATTGTCCTTGAAAATTATTTCGACATAAGGAATCGAAGGATTAAAGGAGGGATATTTTTCAACTTCTTTTTCTGAAAGTATTCGTGATGTAATGTTAATAACAGGCGGAACATCTGTTTTAGAAAATTTAAGAGCGTTGCTAATGAGGTTGTAAAAAAGCTGGTTCATTTGCACAGGGACCGCATCAACCATAGGTAGATAATCAATCGTTATTTTTGCTTTCTTTTCTTCTATTAATAAGTCAAAATCATTTAAAACGTTTTTCACTGTTTCGTTTAGGTCAGTCGTTGAAAATATTTTTTCGTGTTGGAGCAGTCGCGAATAATTGAGCAGGTCTTGTATAAGTGTTCTCATGCGGCTGGATGCACCTTGTATTTTGTTGAGATAGTAGAGTACTTCTGTGCTCATCTCGTTTTGGTGTTTATCTTGCAAGCGGTTGGAAAAGGTTAAAATTTTTCTCAACGGCTCTTGCAAATCGTGACTAGCTACATTAGCAAACTGGTCTAAATGACTATTACTTTGCTTTAATTCCTCGTTTGATTTATGGAGTGCTGCGGTTCGCTCTTTTACCTGTTTTTCTAATTCTTCGGCAAATGTTTTTAATTTTTGCTCTGCTAATTTCCGTTCCGTTATATCTTCAATGGCAAGGAGAATTAACTTCTCTGAATTTTTTTCATTTATAATTTGCAGTGCGTTCAGCAGCAAAGTACGTTTACCGATGGAAGGAAAATTGAGACTGATTTCAAAGTCGGTAAGGCGTTCACGTTCTGGAAGAATTTTTTCAAGCAAGGAGCGCATCAAATTATCATCCCATTGATGATTTTGAATTTCGTAAAATAATTTTCCTTCTGTATCTTGCTCTTCTGTATTAAATTTTTTGTAAAAGGATGCATTGGCTGTTTTGATACAGAGTCTTTTATCAAGTACGATAAGCGGTTCGCGGATTGTAGTCACAATGCTTTCAGCATAGTAGCGAGCGGTATTGAACTGTTCCTGCTTGTCGAGTAATTCTTGATTTACGATGATAAGTTCTTCATTTGTTGATTGCAGTTCCTCTTTGGATGTTTCTAACTCTTCATTCAAACTTTGCATCTCCTCATTACTGCTTTGCAATTCTTCGTTGGCACTTTGCAATTCTTCGTTAGAGGCTTCCATGTCTTCTGTAATGGATCGCATGTCTTCGCGGATGTGGGCCAATTCTTTTTCTAATTGCTCATTGTGTTTTTCTGCTAGGTCTATTTTTGTTTTTCCTGATAAGGATAATTTTTCTTCTTGATGCGCAGGAATGGCGGTTTTCTCAAATCGAATTAAGTAATGTCGTTCCACGGTATCAGTGAGCGGAATGATTTCTATCGCCACCAAAAATTGCTTTTCCCGCCCCACTTCGTCATTCATGGTAGCGTTAGTTTTTACAGGAATATCTAATTTGGTAATTGTTATTTGTTCCTTGGAGGCTTTGTGAATGGCGTTTCGCAATTCAAACCCTAAGCCTTCTCGTGCCATTTTCACTAGATTGTGAGTGGGTTTACCCTGCGGTACTTGAAGAAAAGGTGTAATATCTCCGTGAATATGCACAATGTCCAATTGCTCATTCACTGTTACGCTTGCAGGTGATCTGGAAATCATGATCGCCTCTGCACTTTTTCGGAAATCAGTTTGCTTCACTTCAATTTTGGTTGCGGATTTATCTTTTGTTGTCATCCTTTCGTCTTTGCGTTCGGTGGGAACATGCGTGAACCGACCCGGAGTTGGCTTGCGCGAATAAATTTTTTCATTCTTCTCCACTTGAGTAAACAAATCGGAGGATGCACCTACTGTTTCAGATTTACCGAGAAGAAGAAATCCGTTTTCTTTCAGCGCGTAATGAAAGGTGGCAAATGCTTTCTTCTGCAAAAAAGTATCCATGTAGATAAGCACATTGCGGCAACTGATTAAATCCATTTTTGCAAATGGAGGGTCTTTTAAAAAATTGTGAGGAGCAATCACGCACATATCACGAATGTGTTTGCTCACTTCATAACCGTCCCCATTTTTTGTGAAATAATTTTGGATTCGTGACGCAGAAAGTATTTCAACATCAGCTTTAGTATAAATTCCTGCGCGTGCTATTTTAATTGCTTTTTCAGAAATATCTGAAGCGAAGATTTGAATTTTTTTATTCTGTGCTTTCTCTCCCAAAAATTCGTCTAGGCAGATGGCGATTGAATATGCTTCTTCGCCTGTAGAACATCCCGAAATCCATATACGTATAGGTGCATCATCATTTTTATTTTTTAGAAAAGTAGGGAAAACTGTTTCTGTTAATGCCTGAAAAGTTTTCGGATCACGAAAAAAAGAAGTAACTGGAATGAGAACATCTTGAAAAAGTGCATCTTGTTCAGCTGTATTGGAGCTTAAAAATTCTAAATAGCTGGTAATATTTTTCTTTTTTACAATAGCACTTCTCCTTGCTATGCGCCGCTGTAAGGTTTGTTGCTTATAGTATGCAAAATCAACACCGCTTCGCTGGCGAAGCAACAAAATAATTTGTTTGAAAATATCATCATCTTTAACAAGTTGCTTTTCTACTTTGTAAACCTGGCTTGTGTTATACGCGCTGTTAATTTGCAAAAGCTGCGCGGGTATTTTTTCGGGAGCTAAAATAAAATCAACTACTCCCGCATGGATAGCACTTTGCGGCATACTATCATACGCGGCTGATTCCTTGTCCTGTGCAATGCCTATGCCTCCGTATTCTTTGATGGCTTTCAAACCTTGTGTTCCATCGCTGCCTGTACCTGATAATACAACACCAACTGCAAATTTTTTGTGCACTTCGGCCAATGAAGTAAAAAAAATATCAATGGAGAAATTAGTAGTCTTCTTGTTTCTGGGAGAAAGTTGGAGTACCCCATCGGTTGATATTAAAATTTTGTTGGAAGGAATGATGTAGATATTGTTAGGTGCAAGATGAATGTCTTCAGTAATCTCAAATACGGGAATTTTAGTAACGCGTTGTAAGATCTCAGGTAAAAAACTTTCGTGTGACGGGTCAAGATGCTGCACCAACACATACGCCATTCCAGAACTTTCTGGTATAACAGTAAGTAATCGCTTAAATGCATCAAGCCCTCCTGCTGATGCACCGATTCCTACTACAGGAAAGTTCTGCACGGTGGCAGACGGTTGAGTCTTAATTTTTTTTGGTGCTGCCATTGAAACTAAAAATAATTATTGATGATGTATGTTTTGCTTCGCCTGCTCCATTGCTAAAATTATTAGCTGCGGAAGTTTTTTTAGATCTACTGGCTTGGTGATAAAAGAGGATGCACCAAGTTCGCGGGTATAATCACTATTCTTGTGGTATTGGGATGCGGTGTAAATAATCACGGGAATATTTTTTAGTTGCTCATCTTCCTTTAATTTTTCCAAACAGTCTAATCCGTTCATCACTGGCATGTTGATGTCAATAAAAATAAAATCAGGTAGTTTTTTTGCCTTGTGCAATAGTTCCAAAGCCTGTGCTCCGTTCCATGCTCCAATACACTCATTGGACGCATTGATTTCCTTCGCGGCATTACTAAAATAAAGACGGTCGTCCACGTCATCCTCTACGATCATTAAAACTTTATGAGTTGTCATTTTTTCTGTGATTAGAAGAGTCTAAAGGTAAAGCAATAACTGCGCCTTTGATAGTATTATTTAAGTTTTTTATTCTCTTCTATTCTATTCAAATTTAGCCAGTCACTTTCTACGAAGTGGCCAGACCAGATAAAACAAAAAGAGTAGCATTTTTTTATTTTGCAGAAGCGGAGGCAAATTGAATTTACTGCTTCTACTTTATTGATTGGTGATTTCTTTCATCAATGGTTGCTTATCCTTAAAGAGTTGTGCACTACGTTTTTGATCTTTGCATTCTGGCGGGATTTTCAATCACAAAACCGCTAATATTTACTGGAGTTAAATATAAGCTACCAACTACAAGTTTACATATCAGCCTCCCCGATGAAAAATGCATGTTTGGGTGCCGCTCTCCCTCGGAAGATGTGTTGTTCAAATAGAGCGTAAACTGTCCTTTGAATTTAGGACTAAACAATCTGTTTCACGATTCAAGTTATTTAACATAATTTGGAGATTCGCACTTTTGCCAATACTCCACGATTGTCTTTATTACACTTTTTAAATCTTGAAAACGAGAAGGCTTGATAAAAAATCCTTGAATAGATTTTGAGTAAGCGTCGACAACAGCTTCTTGTTCAGCGCTTGTTGTAAAAAACAAGTACGGGATCGTTTTTAATCGTACATCTTCGTTTTCATGAATTTTATTTCTCAACTCCATGCCACTTAACTTTGGCATATTAATATCAGAAAAAACAATGAAAGGCTCACTGGTTTTTGCGGTCAAATAGCTAAGCGCTTCTTGGCCATCATTAAAAAAAATAAGTTCGTTTTTATAATTGAGTTCTTTAAACACTTCAATAAACATCTCTTGATCATCAGTGTCATCTTCAACGATAATAATTGCTCCGTTCTTATTCATTTTATTTTGTTTAAAAGCTTTTTATACAAATGTACAATTTCTTTTCTTGCAGAAAGCATCAAATTAGTAGTCTATCCAAGCACAACGTTGGATTCTGCTTTGTTTTTTTTTGTCTTATAACAGCATCAAGTGCCTTACAGAACCGTACGAGAATCTCGCTTCATACGGCTCTTGTCATACAAATCAAATCGTTTTAAAAAGTTACCAATGATAAAACATTGTTGCATATCGGTCACTAATGGTCGGGATGCCTAATTTGTGCTGACCTCCGTCTGTTTTAGGAATAATAACCTCCTTGAACGCTTGCCGAAAGTAACTTCCAGAGCTCATTCCCTTCCAAATTTTGTACAGATTCTTTAATAAATTTTATTGAAATTCTTTCACGCTTTCTTCAGCTACTCCTGCACTAACTTTGATAGAATTGACCTTTCGGTATGTTTCCCTTACCATCTTTTGGTTATCGGAATTTGTTTTGATTCTGTCATAAATAAATTAGTCATCCTTAATTTGATTAAGTTGTTAATATACCAATAACTGTATAACTAATGTTCTTCGCTTCACTTTCATTACAAAAGCTTCATCACTACTATAACACCATCCGTCATCCTTATGAAATTTGATACTTTAAGCCTTGCGGGTACTGCCCACTTGTGCCGTTCTCTTGACATTTCATAAGGACTTCCTGAGTTCCGTATAAGAGTCTAAATAAGGGTCATGCCTTCTTTATTGCGTTTGCGTTATAGCCAGTAAGTAAGTGGTTACTATAATTATCACCTATTCTCGGATAAATATACTGGTGACAAAATGTTCCAATGTCTCACAACTTCATCGCAGGTTTACTTGCGTTCATTTCTCTTATTCTCACCTGATTAATCTAGTTAGCCTTTTCCCCTTTCCGTTCGATATCTATCCATTACTTTCAAAGCACCAGGGGGCTCGTTGAAACCTCTGCTTGCACAGCGATTGCGGAAGACCTACTCCCTCCTCTTATACGACATTGACTAATGATCGCAGCCATTAGTTATTCACGGCACACTCCCAGCGATCTGGTTAGTCGTTTGTGCGAGAGTTCACTCACCGAAGAAACTTTAAACGTGTGTGGCTTTTAGCGCTAGCCATCTAACACTAAATTTTCAGGATGCCAGAATATTAAGTAGCGATAGCCATAAAAAAAGGGACGTTGATACGTTTTCAACAGCCCTTTTTTAAATTTTCTATTATTGTTTGATGCAACCTTAGGTTTTCAAAGTTTTGGCTTTTACCCACGAGGTTGAGCCGCGCCGAATTCTTTTTTCTTTTTATTCAATTCATCCTGTAGTCTGCGCATTGCTTTCTGTTCGCGTTCCAAGGCTTTTTCTTTATAGATTTCAA
Organism: Flavobacterium sp. DW-iso2; assembly: GCF_058725285.1. Lineage (NCBI taxonomy): Bacteria > Pseudomonadati > Bacteroidota > Flavobacteriia > Flavobacteriales > Flavobacteriaceae > Flavobacterium > Flavobacterium sp. DW-iso2. The sequence goes on from NZ_JBZXDY010000022.1 coordinate 63,047, forward strand.
ATTCTTTTTCAGACTGTTGTAACGCCAGTTTACTTTCTACGGTTATAATATTACTCTGTTTAAATTTAAAAATAAAAAACACTAATGTAGCAATCAATCCAATGACAATAAGGAAAAATAATGTTTTAAAAAACGTTTTTTCTAATTGAATACCCAAAAGTGATATACTATCCTTTTGCGATCTTAAGTTGGAAACAACAGTTTCTGAGGCAGTTGATTTGGCTTGTAAGTTGTCAATAACTCGTTTTTGGGAATTAAGAAAGTCTACATTAGCTAAAACTTTGTTTTTTGAAACTTTGAGAGAATCAAGGACATTCGATTGTAACTTAAGTAACGAAGTTTTTTTAATGACTTTGTAATCCTGAAAACTATTTGATTTATCAATAAGATTCTGAAACTGACCTTCTACGGTACCTGAATCGATAATTTTGTTTGGAGTTTGACTAAAAGTGTTTGCTGTAAAAAGAAATAGGGCGATTGCCGCAATTGTAATGTGCTTCATGAGTTAAAATCCTTTGAATTCGTAACTAAGTATAAAACTAGTTTTTGTTAGAAAATATAACGAGCCATAAAACTAGTTATTGCCGCTATAATAGATTTCGAGCACATTTAACTAAAGTTATTGTGGTTTTTCATACAATAAAGAATTTTGAAATAAATTTTCACTCGTTGCAATGCCTGCTGACTTTGTATCTGCAAACTAGGATGGCAACATAAATATCAAACAGGGGCTTTGCTCAGCCAACTTTGTTGAGCGGGTAATTTATGTACTATTTTGGTCTTTGATTAGCGTGGTCCGCCTGCTTGGTATCTTGGCGATAGCCAAAGTTCAGGTCCCTGTGAAAATTAACTTTGTGGGTAAGGGAAGTTGTGTCAAAAAGTCAAGGAAATCACGATAAAAACCACTGTAATCGTACTGCAAAAAAAAAGAGGAAACTAAATCCTCTTGTAATCCTTCAAATTATTTTACGATAACTCCATAGAGTTAGTGGAATCTCAACCGGTTCCGTTCAACCGCGGGTTCATTGTTGGCTTTTCAAGCCCAACAAAGCCTTAGCTGTTAGTGGCTGCCTTTATTAATCGGATTATTCATTAACCATTCTTTTTCGCTTTCCCATAAATAGTATTCTTTTTTGATTTCTAAGAGTGAATAAATATCTTTAATAACTTTAAAGTGTGGGAATTTAATTAAAAAGATCATTGCAATTATAAGTTCAGTATAGCCATGTAAACCTATAACTTCAATATTTCGTTTTTTCGAAATCAATTCTTTTATCCTTTTAGTAACATTTGGAATAGCTTCTATATTTCCGAATTTAACGACTCCTTCAAGTGCTATAAATTTATTTTTGCCTTTTTTTAACTGTTCTATGTATAGAGCGAGTTCTTTTTCTTTTGCTATCATTAAGATTGCTCCCAAAGCGCTTCCTGATATGTCTTCTTTCGAATGATTTATAAATTCTTTAATTTTTGACAGACTTCGTTCTGAACCTGATGAAGAAAGAGATTGAAGTGAATACAATATTTCATAATGATTAATTGAATTTTCCAAAACTTCAATTAATTTATTTTCACAATCAATAGTTTCACAGTTTTTTAATGCACAAATAGCACGATAGCGAAGAGTTTTAGATTTGTTATTTAGAAAGTTGAAAACATTTTCTAAATTAGTTTCTTTCGGTTTTTCAAAAGAGGAGATGATGTTTAGTAAATTTTCAATAATCGTTTTGTTTTTTTCTTTTTTAAGTTTTTGTAAAAGAAAGTTTAACGATTCAACATCATTATTAATTATTGCAATTTTGCTAATTATATAATAGGCTTTATCTCTTTTATTTTCATCTAATTCACTATTAGCAATCTCAAAAAGTGTAGGTAATAAATTTTTATCAGTAAATTTATCGACTTCTCGATATGCATTATAAGCTATACTTTCGGAATCTGATTTTTCAGTATTCCTGTCACACATTCGATTAATTAATTTTTCTAAATTAGTTCTCATTTCTTCGGCTTTCATGTAAGGTTGCCACTAACGTCAGTCTGTGAAAAAACCTCCGTTTAATTCTATCAAATATAAACAAATAATCTAATTATTAGACAGAAAAGTTGTATATTTAATGATGCAACACATCACAGGAATTGCGCGCAATCAGATGGTTTTTTCTAGTTTAGAAGATACTATTTTACCAGAAAACCCCGTTCGTTTTATTGATGCTTTTGTCGAAGCGGTATCATTACACACTTTAGGTTTTTCTATTCAAACCTTAAAGACGGAAGGTCGCCCGAGCTTTGATACAAAAGTTTTTCTAAAGATCTATTGATACGGTTATCTCAAGGGTCTAAGAAGTTCCAGAACTGCAAAGCATATCACGAATTTCAATAAATCAAATAAAAAAATATAAGTAAAGCCAGATAAGTAATGCGCTCGCAATATAGAATTACGATGGCTTTTAACGACTTATTCGGATTGGACTTAGGAATTGCTGCTTAAAAAACAAGCTTGTTTAGCGTGTCTATATTGAATTATACAACTATAAATTTTGATGTAATTCAGTGAAAAATGGAGTTTTTTCACAGCCTGACGTCCCAGCGCTACACGAGGTTGGGGACTTTCGAAGCCGAGTATTTTCGGCTGAACGTAAACTTGAAAAACAACGCTAATTCCACTAAATCCCACAATAGACACAAACGACGGTTGCCTGAAGTTTACTTTTACTTTATTATATTAATACTTCTGTCTTTATTTTGCGGGTTTGACATATCCCATACAAATTTATTATTATACCAAATTTTATCACATTGAAGCAAAGATCCATCATTGCCAGATTCTCTTCTGAAATGACATTTTATAGTGTCAGTATCAGTTTCATTCCATTTTATATAAGTAATTGGAAACTCTTCGGTTTCTGTTGTGTTGGGGCCTAATGCCATGCGTAATGGTAAATCATCTACAAGAAATTTAAAGGCTCTAGGATTGTCTAAATTAGATTGATAATATTCTTTTACTTCATTATTAATTAAATAGAATATTTTAATATTATTCTCTTTATAATTTGTTGTGTTTAATAAATTATTACCATTTATATCTTTCAAATAAACAATAATTCCTGTATCTATTGATGTGCTTTGAACATTATTATCTTTACTACATGAAAGCAGTAATGTGCAAAATAAATAAAATAAGTTTTTCATAATGATTAATTTAAGGTGTTATATTGTAGTACATTTTAGGTTGATAATTGTAAGTATGAGTGCTAGGATTAAAATTATTAAATGAATACCAACCATTATAGTTATTAATGGAATCACCCCAGCCCCAATTCATGTGTAATTGAAAATACCCAATTCCAGTACAACTACCTTGTATTTCATCATAGGAATAAAAAGTTGAACTACGGAAGCCATCGCAAACCCATGCATGACCATCTGTATACATATTCCAAGAAATACCATCTTTTTTTCTACCCCCCCCGTTAAAATCACAGGCTTATTAACTCTGAGTTGTTGTACGACAACTTGATAGTTGTAATCACCCCCTGATGCGTTTGAGTAATGAAAATCATCTCTAAAAGTTGATGCAATTTCATCTTCTGAATTTGCACTGGAACCATTACATCCATAACTCATCCTAACCGCCCCTCCAATATCTCTCATTAGTATAGCAGTGTCATTTGTACCGTATGAGCTTGGCATATTTGCCCAGTTATAAGTACTAGGTTTTTGATAATATTTCATTATTTGTGCCATTGCAGTTGCAACACATCCTGTAGGAGATCTATTATTTGGATTACCAATACATTCAAATGGAACTAGATTATTATATCCATACCATTGCCCCCAAGTTGAAGATAGTAAAGGACCAACTGTCTCAACTACGTCGTTCGGACAAACTGTTGGGTCATTGGGTGCTATTCTATTAACTTGATTCCATTCTTGCTTTTTAATTTCAGATTGTGGCTTATTTTCAGTTTTAATATTTTCAATATTTTTTGTTTGGAAATATAACCAATCTTTAAGACCTTCCGGATAATTTAATGTGTCTTTTTGAAAAGTTGAATTGTCTGAAAAAGCTAAAATAGGACTGTTTCTGTTGTCAGCAGATACTATTATAAAACCTCCATTTTGGTAGTTTATCACATAAAACGCTGTTTCATTTTTTTTAGTTAATATAGGAAAAACTATTCCAATTTTTTTACTTTCAGCACCTTTACTGAATTTAGAAGATTTTTGCTCAGTTAATGTTAAGTTTTTAGCAATATCAATTGCATTTTCTTTTGAAATTTTGTTTATTTCTGTAGCTAATTGAATTTGAGTCTCATTGTCATTTTGACATGAATTTAGTAGCATTAATAGACTCATAAAACTAAAGAATGAGAACTTTAGTACCGCTTTTTTGGTTTTTTCCATAGTAATTTTGGTTTTAAATTTCAGGCAACGTCAGTCTGTGAATAAACTCAAAATGGGTCTCTGAGAATCGTCTATATGAAATTTTTCTCAGACAGTCCCCCGAATAACTTCTCTTTTTGAATTAGTTTTTTCACAGCCTGACGTTTGGTCGCTTGGCGATGTGGCGGATTAAGGAAGCCTAATCTTTCGGTTAATGACTAATTTTCCAAGTACAAAACCATCTTCAAATTAAGCCAAATCCCGCCATATTGCCAAACGACGGATATATGAGGGCTATTTTAACCGTAAATTTTAATTTTTATGCAAAATTTTTTACTTTTCTGCTTTGTAAGTTTAAATTTTCTATGATCTCAATTCAATTTTAACACGTTAGCTTTTGGTTTCAATTTTCACGTTTCAATTTTTGTAAAACAACTTGTTCAAACGTCTAATTTATAATTTTTCTTCTGGAATAAATGGATGTTTAAATTATTTATTGAATCGGTATAAATTCATTTTTATCAGTTTTTACTGACCAATTTAGTTGCCAAAGTTTACCATTTATTTTATCAAGAAGTAAAAAATACCTGCTATCTATAGTGGGATATAATGTGAATCTATTTTCTATGATGTTTTTTTCTTCAATTAAAGTAGAATTATTTATAGGTGAAATCTTGTTTTTTTCAAGTCTAATATCCCAAGTATATTGCCATATTTTTCCATTTATTTGGTCTAGTAGTAGGAAATTATAATGATCAGCGGGAAAGAGTTTAAACCTATTATCTACTTCATTTGTTTTTTCAACCAAAGGCAAATTAGTCGCGGGAATTTCAAATTGATTTGTTTTTTTATGATTTAAATCAATTTGCCATAATTGTCCATTACGTGTGTTTAATTTGATTAAATAACCCCAATGTATAGTAGGTGAAATGCTATATGTTTTAATATAATTTCCATTTTCTTCAATTTGAACTTGCGCAAATAAATTAATATTCAAAAAAATTAAGATTGCTAAAATTGTATGTTTTCTCATTTCAATAGGATTTTTAATTATGTTTTATGTGGCGAATTAGCTCTCATATAACGTCAGTGTGTGAATAAACTCAAAATGGGTCTCTGAGAATCGTCTATATGAAATTTTTCTCAGACAGTCCCCCGAATAACTTCTC
>NZ_JBZXDY010000023.1:0-66488 GCF_058725285.1 Flavobacterium sp. DW-iso2
TTTTTAAAAGGGTTTATTTAAGGCTTTTTAACGACTTATTCGGGCTGAACCTAGCAATTGCAGCATAAAAAATAAGCCTGCTTAGAGTGTCTATATTGAGTTATACAACGATAGATTTTGCGGTAATTAATTCAAAAACGGAGTTTTTTCACAGCCTGACGTCTTGGCGCTTGCCGAGGTTGGGGACTTTCGAAGCCGAGTATTTTCGGCTGAACGTAAATGTAGTAAAAAAACGCTAATTCCACTAAATCCCCAATCTTGGCAAACGGCTGTTGGCAGATGCCGTTTTATTTATAACGATTTTATGATTTTTAAAGTCAATTTTCTTAATTCACTTTCAAATTTTGCAGATTCAGTAACTACATCATCAAAATATTTGTTAGATACATCTTTTTCGTAAAATTCATCTCCTGTGATTTTCTTATTTAAACTATTATAAGAATTCACAAGATTAGTTTTAATTTCTATATGTTTACTATTATAACATTCTTCTAAAAACTCACTAAAAACATTGATTTTTTTATCAATTAAATTCATTTTTGAATTTATTTCTTTTCTCTGTTCTTCATTAAAACAATTAGTGCTTTTAAAAGAAAAACAATAATTTTTTAATGTTATTAATTCTTGAGAAATTTTATTTACATCGTCTAAAAGGTATCCTTTTACAATTTTATTATTTTCAAATTGATTTTTAAAAACAAATCCAACCATAAAACCTATAAATACAGTTGTTATCCAATTTAGGATTTCAGAATATCTAATTTTATTATCTATTTCAATATTACATTTTGATTGTATACCAATTCCAATTACTAAACTAACAATAATTGTTAAGATGATGATTACAATAAATTTCCAAGGGATTTTTTTCATTTATCTTTTCGAAATTGGATTATTGATTTCATCTTCTATTGCTTTTGCTCTTGAAGAACTATCTTCACATTTTAGTATAATATGTTTTCTAACTAATTCAGAAGCTTTTTTTTGCCCCATAATTTTACCAAGTTCAAAAGTTATTTTACCGAAAGAACCTGAAATAAATGATGAAGGATATCCATTCATCCCGTTTAAGTTAATTTCTAGAAGACAATTCTCAATTATTGATACAATTAGTTTACCTAACAAGTGGTCTAACAAAAAGGCTTCGCCTGAAGTGTCACCTTCTGAACGGAATCTACCTGCTGGATATGCCGAAAATTCTTCTGCAATATTTATTCTATATTTAATTTCCATTTTCTAATTATTACTTGATATTTCAAAATATATAAAAGTACCCTCAAAGTTATCACTTAATTCCTCACCTTCTTGAGATTTAACATCAATTTTTACATCATTGCTTATGATGATAAATTTTTTAAATTCATGAAGTTTTGCACAATCGATAATTTGCTGAACACCTTTTCCACTAATTTCTTTATCTGTTTTTCTCGAAGAAATTATTTTACCTTCTAAAAAGGGTTTAACTAATAAAAGATTGCCTTTATAAAGATGCTTCATATAATTTTTATAAGTATCAAAACTTGCACTTTTAAATATGCCAATACCTAAATCAATAAAGCTAAATTTTAAAGTATTATTTTCTTCATCTAAATAGTAGTATAACCACCAATCTAAATTTGATATTTTTCCGTCAGCATGATTCATAGTGTTTGACATTGCTTCAACAAGTAGATTATACAAATTATCAGTATCGTAATTTATTCCTTTTTGTTTAAACAATTCTTTGCAAGCTTTTATTGCTTCTGCAGTCATTTCACCTCTTACTTCATTATTTGTTGAATGTTTCCAAAGTTTATTTTTTTGAGAAACTTGTTTCTTTCCTCGACTATTTACAAAATTGTAAATCCCTGATTCGACAAACATTTTTTTAAGTATTGGGTCTTTTGGTGCGTTACCATGTAAAATAACTTTCCTACTTTCTTTTTCACTTAATTTAGCCATTAACAACGTAATTGTTTCGGGTGTCAATTCTGTAATATCTGAAATATCTAAATTTACTGATTCCTTTTGCTTTATGTAGTCTCTCACATCATTAAAATAAGTTAAAACCTCATTAGTATTATTGATAAAAGAAAATTTCTGTGGAGAAGGATAATTAATAATAGTCTTTTTCGAGTTTTCAATTTGTTTTTGCAAATTATCGTAACGTAATTGTATATTATTTAACTTGTTTTTTATCCAATTTTTTGTTCTTCTTTTTTTCTGGTAATTATTTCTTATAGAGTGATATTTTTTATTTTTCTTACTCATTAATTTGTAGTAATTTGTCTTTTGGTTATATAGTATTTCTGCGGTTTTTTCACGGTTTCTGCCAACTTGTATATAACATCAACTATATACCTCTTTTTATTAAAATTCTCTCTTTCTCTAAGACATAAAGACCCACAACAAAAACAAATGTGCTACATCTTCTTGTTGTGGATTAATTTTGTTTTTCGTGGTTTTCAAATGTAGGATATTTTATCTGAAAGAACAGAAAGAGTTATTAACATCTATAACAAATTATAAAGTATCAATTATGACTTTTAGTGCGATTCCTGTTATAAAACAATATTAATTGACGGTATCGAGGCTGCGTGAGGGATAGAAGTGGAAATCCTTTATTATTTTTTATTTAAAATAATAAAGATTGCAACGTATAGCCCGACCGAAGTGATTAGCGAAGTGTAACGCAGCAATCACGAAGGGCACGCCATGATTCTTAACCTTCAGCCGCTAGTAATATGACTGTAGCCGTTATATTGCTTTTTCCAAGGGCTTCGCTCCACTACTCCTTTTATCAAGAAATTTTATCATAATATTAGGAAATTAGCGCTTCAAAAAGCTGTAAATTGGCACAATGAACGGGCGTTAATTGCGTTTAAGGATAATAATTAATTGTACGCCAACTCATTCTTTGGATTGGCTATAAAACAAAAAGACAAATACGATTTATAAATATATGGATAAGATAAAAATACTTTGGGTAGATGATGAAATCGATTATTTAAAACCCCACATATTGTTCCTGGAAAAGAAAAATTACAGTGTTACGACCTGCAATAACGGTCGCGACGCCATAGATATATTTGATAACGAGAATTTTGACATCGTTTTCCTGGATGAAAACATGCCTGGCATGAGTGGTCTGGAAACGCTCTCTGAGATGAAAGAGAAAAAATCAGCCGTTCCGATGATTATGATCACCAAAAGTGAGGAGGAGTATATCATGGAGGAAGCGATAGGTTCTAAAATTGCTGATTACTTGATTAAACCGGTGAATCCCAATCAGATTTTATTGAGTTTAAAAAAGAACTTAGATCACTCCCGCTTGATTTCGCAAAAAACGACCTTGGATTACCAAAAAGAATTCCGAAAAATTTCTATGGAAATGGCGATGGTGAATTCCTATGAAGACTGGGTGGAGTTGTACAAGAAGTTGATTTTTTGGGAACTTAATCTGGAGAATATCAACGATCATGGGATGATTGAAATTTTAGAGTCTCAAAAAGCCGAAGCCAATTCGCAGTTTGGAAAATTCATCGAACGCAATTATGAAGATTGGTTTTTACCAAAAGCGGACAAACCTATTCAATCACATACTTTATTCAGGGAATTAGTCGTTCCTGAAATCGTAAAAAAAGACAAACCCATTTTGTTTGTAGTCATCGATAATTTGCGCTACGACCAGTGGAAAACCTTTGAGAGCGAAGTGTCTAACTATTATAAAGTGGAAAAAGAAGTACCGTACTTCTCTATTCTTCCCACGGCAACCCAATATGCTAGAAACGCTATTTTCTCTGGTTTAACACCATTAGAAATGGAAAAACAGTTTCCGCAGTACTGGAAAAATGACCCCGAAGAAGGCGGTAAAAACCTGTACGAAGCAGAGTTTTTATCGGCACAGTTAAAACGATTAGGACTGAATATTAAAGAAGATTATTTCAAGATCACCAATTTGGCCGCTGGTAAAAAACTGGTGGAAAATTTTAAAGGATTAAAAGACAACGACTTAGTTACTGTGGTGTATAATTTTGTTGATATGTTATCGCATGCTAAAACAGAAATGGACGTGGTAAAAGAACTCGCTTCAGATGATAAAGCGTATCGCTCGTTGACCTTGAGTTGGTTCAAGAACTCTCCGCTGTTAGAAATCATCCAACAGGCTCAAAAACTTGGTTTCAAATTGATTTTAACCACAGATCATGGAACAATAAATGTAAAAAACCCGTCGAAAGTCGTAGGGGATAAAAATACGAGTCTTAATTTGCGTTACAAAACAGGACGTAGTCTTACCTATGAGTACAAAGACGTATATGCTGTCAAAGAACCAAAAAAAATAGGCTTACCTGCCATTAATATGAGTAGTTCTTATATTTTTGCAAAAAATGATTTGTTTTTGGCTTATGTAAATAATTACAATCATTATGTAAGTTATTATAAAAATACCTATCAGCACGGTGGAATTTCATTAGAAGAAATGATTATTCCGTTTTTGATCTTTAATCCAAAGTAAGAAATATGACCATGGAAATTACTTTTTCATTAGATGAAATCGAAAAGACAGCACGCAAGATTGTTGCTAAAAACCCGAATAAAGTGATTCTTTTTCACGGAGATATGGGTGCTGGCAAAACTACTTTTATCAAACAATTAGCCAAAGAACTAGGCGTTACGGAAGCAACTAGCAGTCCAACCTTTTCTTTAGTAAACGAATATCATACTGTCGATAATAAGACTGTTTATCATTTTGATTTCTATCGTTTAAAAACTGAAACAGAAGCATTAGACATGGGAGTAGATGAATACCTTTACTCTGGAAATTGGTGTTTTATCGAATGGGCCGAAAATATCCCAAACCTAATCCCCGATTCCCATTCTGTTATCACTATAAAGGAAATCGCCGGTGGCAAACGTTTGTTAGAATTGAGCTAACTAAACCACTATGGACTTAAAGTCCATAGATTTGATTGTCAGACTTAAAGTCTGCATGTTGTATTGCTAATATTTACCGCAGATTCGCAAAATTATCTCAAATCAATTATTTTAAATTTGCCAATCTGCGAAGTTAACATTTTTTAGAAGCTAAAGCGAGATGCACTGAAAGTACATAGTTTTAAACTCTATTTGAGACCAATAAAATCTATCATGAACGCAGAGAATACAGTTGTAATTATCCCTTTTTCTTCTGATTTAAAGGAACCGATAAAAACATTAAATATAGAATGGCTTACTAAATATTTTAAAATAGAACCCAAAGACGAGCGAGTACTTTCTAATCCTCAGGAAGAAATCATTGACAAAGGCGGAATGATATTTTATGCTAAATACAATGATGTCATTGTAGGTACCGTTTCATTGATAAAAATGAATGATACAGAATTTGAATTGAGTAAAATGGCCGTTACTGATGGTTTGCAAGGCCTGGGAATAGGAAAAAAACTGATGGAACATTGCATCAAAGCCGCCGGAGAAAAGCATCTTGAAAAGATTATTATATACTCTAACAGAAAACTGGCTACTGCAATTGGACTGTATGAAAAATATGGATTTAAGGAAATACCTTTAGAAGATGGCGTTTATGAAAGAGCCGATATTAAAATGGAAAAACGAATATAAGGAACTGTAGATTGTTTTATTTTGAATATTTATACCTGCAGAAAGGAACTTTTTTTAATCTTTTTGCGTAATTTTACCTCTAATAATCACTTTATCAATGTCAATAGCACTCACTCCTTTTACTAAACAACAATTATTACCACAAGAAGAAAAACTCGAGGTAGCCAGAAAAAAAAGCGATCTTTTTATTGGTATTCCCAAAGAAACGAGTTATCAGGAACGTCGTATTTGCCTTACTCCAGATGCTGTTAATTCCTTGTCTTTCAACGGACACCGTGTAATGATAGAATCAGGAGCCGGTGAAAGTTCTAGTTATTCTGATAAAGAATATAGCGATGCTGGTGCAGAAGTGACAAAAGATACAGCCAAAGTATTTAGCTGTCCAATGATTTTGAAAGTTGGCCCTCCTACTCTTGCTGAGATTGCTATGATGAACAATCAGACTATTCTAATCTCGTCGATTCAATTAAAAACGATGCAGAAAAGTTATTTTGAAGCCTTGAGCAAAAAAAAGATAACTGCTTTAGCATTTGAATATATAAAAGATGAAGACGGCAGCTACCCTGCTGTACGATCTTCTAGTGAAATTGCAGGAACTGCCTCGATATTAATTGCGGCTGAACTTATGATTACAAATGAATTCGGAAAAGGGCTACTATTTGGAAATATAACTGGAGTTCCCCCAACAGATGTCGTTATTTTAGGTGCAGGAACAGTGGGAGAATTTGCTGCTAAAACCGCCCTTGGATTAGGGGCAAGCGTAAAAGTTTTTGATAATTCCATCACAAAACTACGCCGACTGCAAAATAACCTGAATCAACGTATTTTTACCTCCACTATACAATCTAAATCGTTACTTAAGGCATTACGACGGTGTGATGTTGCCATTGGAGCGATGACGGGTATTGAACGCTGTCCGGTAGTAGTTACTGAAACCATGGTAGAACATATGAAAAGAGGTGCAGTAATTGTCGATGTCAGCATTGATACAGGAGGGTGTTTTGAATCCTCAGAGGTTACGTCTCATGAAAAGCCGACCTTCATTAAAAGTAATGTAGTGCATTATTGTGTTCCCAATATTCCTTCACGTTATTCAAAAACGGCTTCGCTGGGAATCAGTAATATTATTTCTCCTTTCTTAATGCAAATTGCCGAAGATGGCGGACTGGAAAGTGCTATTCGCTGTGATATTGGATTAAAGCACGGAGTCTACTTTTACCACGGAATCCTGACGAATAAAGTCATTGGCGATTGGTTTGATTTGCCTAATAACGATATCAATTTAATTGTATTTTAAGTAAACTTTCCGTTATCTTTGCAAAAAAATAATTCATGAAGTTTTTCCATCGTTTTGCCTACTATTTAGTGGGGTTAGTTATAGGTATATTTTTTGTTTCTCTTGTATTTAGCGGAAAAGATACCCGTTGTAATTATTTTCCTAATGCCAGAGTTTTAAATGATTTAAGGAATAAACCATTTGAATATTCTGAAAAAGCCTCTCAAGTTTTAGCCGAAAAATGGATTGACACTATCGACATTAAAAACACATTAGAGTTTGGAGATATTGATTTTGATAATAGCAATACTGAATTTCACAAAGCTAAACTTTACGTGATTGAAGGGAAAACTACTAAAAACCAAGAAATCATATTGAAAGTAAGCAATCGCGAGGACAAAGCTATTCTGGAAGAAATTATTAAGAAATAAAATAGCAGTCAGTTTCATTATTTAGACGTGCCACCATATAAAAATAGGGCTCATTACTTTGCGGTAATGAGCCCTATTTTTATATGCTGTCGGGCTTTACGCGCTACTTCGGTAGCAAGCTTCAATCCCTCACGCGAGAATGATACTAATGATAGATATTATAGTGCCATGTCGTCTAGATAATACCTATGCTAATTATAAAACAGTCCAATTGTCAGTTCGAGCGGAGTCGAGAACCACTATTGCATCTCGACTCCGCTCTATGTGACAAAAATTAGTTCGGACTATACTGTACTTGTGTTTGGCATAACAATCAGTCGTACTATTTGTCACGCTGGAAGCGTCTCAGCAAAGTTGCGTACTTATCCTACGACGCTTTTAGCGTGACAAACTAGGTGCTATAGTTTATAAAATAGAATAGAAGGCTTTTATTATTTGGGTTATGCTATATTTAGAAGCAGTATTAGAAGTAGAAAAACCTATGTTTCTATTTGTTTTAAAAATTCGAGTTATTAAAAAAGACTCCCATTATTGAAAATCCAATCAATTTCGGTTTTACCACTTGCCTTCAAATAGGAATTTGTTTTACTGAAATGCTTATTCCCAAACCACTTTCCCTGATTTGCACTCATCGGCGACGGATGTCCCGACTCTAAAACTAAATGTTTGCTTCGGTCTATTTTAAGTCCTTTTTTATGCGCAAAATTACCCCAAAGTAAAAACACCACCTGTTCCTTACCCTCCGAAATCTTTTGAATTACGGCATCCGTGAAAACGTTCCATTTTAAATGTTTATGACTGTTTGGCGTATCTTCCCTTACCGTTAGCGAAGCGTTCAACAATAAAACACCCTGCTTTGCCCACGACTCTAAATTACCTGATGATGGTAAAAATAAGGTTTCTAATTCATCACTTATTTCCCTGAAAATATTTCGTAGCGAAGGCGGAATACGTACCCCATCGTTTACAGAAAAAGCCAAGCCATTAGCCTCGCCTTTACCGTGATAGGGATCCTGACCTATGATCACGACTTTTACCTCTTTGAAACTACAATAGTTAAAAGCCGCAAAAATCAACTCATTTGGGGGATAACAAGTATGAAGCTTGTATTCTTCATCTACATTTTTCATTAATTCATGAAAATAAGGTTTCTGAATTTCGTCTGTTAAAATAGCCTGCCACTTGGGATCAAGATTGATTTTCATAATGTAAAGTTGTTGCGCAAATATACAGTAAGATTACGAAGTCATTTCCTAAATTAGCATAACAAAATGTCGATTGTTTCTCCATTTTTGTTTTATTTCATTACCAAAGAGAGTAAAATAGAATTCAACTATAGATATATCATAAAGTACACTAAGTGATAGTCTGATTTAACACAGAATCTTTGTAACTTTGCTTCATTGCAATTTAGAAAAAAGAATGATATCCATTACCGAAAAAACATTACAAGATTTACAATTCCCAACTGTACTCGAAACCATTTCGACCATCTGTAACACAGACATTGGAAAACAAAAAGCCTTAGAAATAACCCCTTTTAAAGACAAAGAAACTTTGATGCAAGCTTTGATGCAAACATCTGAATATGTCTCTTCCTTTCAAAATAACAATGCGATTCCCAATCATGGTTTTGATGCCATAAGCCACGAAATTAAATTTCTGGCGATTGAAGATAGTTTTCTAGAAGTGGGAAGTTTTAGAAAAATTGCAACCTTATCTTCAACGGTTAATTTTTTATTGAATTATTTCAAAAAATTCGATGACTATTACCCGCATTTAAATACCAGAGCCTCCCAAGTGGATCTCACCAAAGAAATTATCAGCTCCGTTGATGCGATCGTAGATAAATACGGTGAAATAAAAGACAATGCATCTCCTGATTTATTGAATATTCGCAGAGACATAAACGTAATTCGTGGTAAAGTCAACCAAAGTTTTGGTGTTGCACTGACGCAATACAACAGTTTAGGTTATCTTGATGATATTAAAGAAAGTTTTGTTCAAAATCGCAGGGTTTTGGCTGTTTTAGCCATGTACCGTCGTAAAGTCAAAGGATCAATACTGGGAAGTTCGAAAACAGGAAGCATCGCTTATATCGAACCGGAGACCACACTGAAATATTCTCGTGAATTAAGTAATTTAGAATATGAAGAAACCGAAGAAATCACTCGTATTTTAAAACAATTATCGAATGATATCCGTCCGTTTTTACCGTTGTTAATTCAATACCAGGATTTCCTTAGTGACATTGATGTTATTGCCGCTAAAGCAAAATATGCTAACCGAATCAATGGTATCATGCCTCAAATTACGGACAATCGCCGTCTTTATTTTAGAGATGCCTACCATCCTATTTTGTATCTGAACAACAAACAGAAAAAAGAAATTACGCATCCGCAAACTATTGAACTGCAACAGGAAAACAGAATCATTGTAATTTCTGGACCGAATGCTGGAGGAAAAACAATCTCTTTAAAAACGGTTGGGTTGCTCCAATTGATGTTGCAGTCCGGAATGTTGATTCCAGTTCATGAACGCTCAGAGACTTTTTTATTCGATAGAATACTTACAGATATTGGAGACAATCAATCCATTGAAAATCATCTGAGTACATACAGTTACCGACTAAAGAACATGAACTACTTCTTGAAGAAATGCAACAAGAAAACAATGTTCCTGATTGATGAATTTGGTACTGGTTCCGACCCAGAATTGGGTGGTGCTTTGGCAGAAACTTTCCTCGAAGAATTCTACCATCGAGAAGCTTTTGGAATCATAACAACGCACTATTCGAATTTAAAAATTTTGGCCAATGAGTTGCCATTTGCGACTAATGCTAATATGATGTTTGATGAAAAGTCATTGGAACCCATGTATAAATTAGCTTTGGGTCAAGCGGGAAGTTCCTTTACTTTTGAAGTAGCATTGAAAAACGGAATTCCGTTTAGTCTGATCAATCGTGCCAAGAAGAAAATTGAAGTTGGAAAAGTACGATTTGATAAAACTATTGCCACCTTGCAAAAGGAGCGTTCTAAGATGGAAAAGACCTCACAAACGCTAAAGGAAGAAGAAACTAAAGCGCGCGAGGAAGGAAAGAAAATGGAAACAATCAATGTCAAAATCAAGCAAAAACTAGAAAGCTATCAGGAATTATATGACAGCAATCAAAAGACCATTTACATAGGTCAGAAAATTGAAGACATTGCCGAAAAATATTTTAATAACAAAAGTAAAAAAGACCTTATTGGTGAGTTTTTAAAAATCATCGAAATTGAAAATTCAAAACGCAAGAAAGCAACGCCAAAAGAAGCCAAAGCTATTGTAGCCAAGAAGAAAGAAGTCATTGCAGAAGTTACTGTACATGTAGAGGAAATCAGGAAAGAAAAGAAGGAAAAGAAATTGAAACCTGTTATCGAAAAAGTCAAGGCTATTTTAAGAATAGGTGATCGTGTACGAATGCTGGAAGGAAAAGCAGTAGGAAGTATTGATACCATAGAAAAAAATAAAGCAACTGTAAATTACGGCATGTTTACGTCAAAAGTTAGTTTAGACGAACTAGAGTTGGTGGAAGCGATGAAGAAGAAATAAATAATATTCAGATTGAAGTGATCAGCGTTTAGTCGGTTTTAGAAACTATTTTGGCCTCACAATAAAAAAAAATGCAAAAACTACCTAAAGAAAAAAAAATAATCCTCTTTGATGGCGTCTGTAATTTGTGCAATTCGGCAGTACAATTTATCATAAAACACGATAAAAAAGACCTCTTCCGGTTTGTAGCTTTGCAGTCTGATTTAGGGAAAAAGATTAGTAACCATATTGGGATTGACTCCAAAAAAATGGACAGTATCATTCTATACAAGCCTGGAATTGCTTATTACCACAAATCGGAAGCGGCTTTAGAAATTGCTTCTCAGCTTGGTTCTTTTTATAGTTTACTGGGTGTTTTTAAAATTTTGCCAAGCTCATTAAGCGACTTGATATACGATTGGGTTGCTAGAAACAGATACAAATGGTTTGGCAAAAAAGAGAGTTGTATGATTCCTACACCGGAGTTAAAATCAAAATTTTTAACATAAAATATTATTTAATGATTTTTATCATATTGTTTCAGTGACAAAATTTATATTTTTGATTTATAAAAAAATTTAGTATGAAAAATATAGCACTTGTAAATTGGGATAATGGTTCGTTTATTATTGTTTTTGTCTTTGGATTTGTTGTCCTCGCAATAATCACATCTGTAATATTATTAATGAATAATGACAAGAAAAAGAAATAAGATTAGGATTGCTTTTAAGCCATTTAAGGATAGATAAATCGAGGTACCTCAAATCTCATACTTTCGTGTGTGGTTTTTAGAAGTACTCTTGTATCTAAATATGGAGCGCAGTAGGTACTTTCCTCTTTTAAAATAGACTACAAATTGGGTGGCTGTTTTAACAACATCGTCTTAACTATAATTTGAAACCAAAAAAAAGGATGCCGAAATGGGCATCCTTTTTATTGTTGTGTAAAAACTAGAATTAACTTCTAATTAGTTTTCTGTATTTCAAACGTTTTGGAGTTAAATCCCCACCTAAACGTTTTTTCTTGTTTTCTTCGTATTCAGAGAAACCACCTTCAAAATAATACACATCAGAGTTTCCTTCAAAGGCAAGAATGTGCGTACAAATTCTATCTAAGAACCATCTGTCATGCGAAATTACCACTGCACAACCTGCAAAATTATCAAGACCTTCCTCTAAAGCACGTAGCGTATTAATATCTAAGTCATTGGTAGGCTCATCTAGTAGCAAAACGTTACCTTCTTCTTTCAAAGTCATAGCAAGATGTAAGCGGTTACGCTCTCCACCAGAAAGTGTTGAAACTTTTTTGTTTTGATCACTTCCTCCAAAGTTAAAACGGCTTAAATACGCACGAGAATTCACTTGACGTCCTCCCATCATAATTAATTCTTGACCATCACAGAAGTTTTCCCAAATAGATTTATCAGGATTTATATTAGAGTGCGCTTGATCGACATAGGCAATCTTAACTGTATCACCAATTACAAATTCACCAGCATCTGGTTTTTCTTCTCCCATTATCATTCTAAAAATAGTAGATTTACCAGCACCGTTAGGCCCTATAATCCCAACTATTCCGGCTTGTGGTAATGTAAAGTTTAAATTATCGTATAATAATTTATCCCCATAGGCTTTAGAAACGCCTTTGGCTTCGATTACATTAGTACCTAAACGTGGTCCATTAGGAATATAAATTTCTAATTTTTCGTCTAATTCTTTTTGATCTTCATTAAGCATTTTATCGTAGTTCTGTAAACGTGCTTTCTGTTTCGTTTGGCGTCCTTTAGCACCTTGGCGAACCCAGTCCAACTCACGTTCTAAGTTTTTTCTACGTTTTGAAGCTACTTTTTCTTCAAGTGCCATACGTCCTGACTTTTGCTCTAACCAAGAAGAATAGTTTCCTTTCCACGGTATCCCTTCTCCTCTATCCAACTCTAAAATCCAACCGGCAACATTATCCAAAAAGTACCTATCGTGCGTTACAGCGATAACTGTTCCTGCATATTGCGCTAAATGTTGTTCTAACCATAATACACTCTCTGCATCCAAGTGATTGGTAGGCTCATCAAGGAGCAATACATCTGGTTGTTGCAATAATAAACGGCATAAAGCCACACGACGACGTTCCCCTCCAGAAAGGTTCTTTATAGGTGTATCTGCATCAGGAGTGCGCAAAGCATCCATTGCAATTTCTAATTTTGTATCAATTTCCCATGCCCCTAATGCATCAATTTTGTCTTGTAACAAAGCTTGACGATCCATGAGTTTCTCCATTTTTTCTGCATCTTCATAAACTTCTGGAAGACCAAAACTATCATTGATTTGGTTGAATTCCTCCAATACAGCCATAGTTTCAGCAACACCTTCACGAACAATTTCGATCACTGTTTTGCTATCATCCAAAATGGGTTCTTGTTCTAAATAACCAACCGTATACCCCGGTGCAAAAACAACATCTCCCTGATAGTTTTTATCCGTACCAGCGATAATTTTTAATAAGGATGATTTACCTGAACCATTTAGTCCTAAAATACCAATTTTAGCTCCATAAAAGAAACTCAAATAGATATTTTTAAGAACAGGCTTATCTGCTCCTTGATAGGTTTTACTCAACTTTGACATTGAGAATATTACTTTCTTATCGTCTGCCATTTTTTATTATTTTTAATTTAAAATTCAATATTTAAAACATTTTTTACAGTCTCCCTTTGAGGGAGCTAAATACCCAAGCATTTGCTAAGAACCCAACGCCAACAGCAGCAAATCCCCATCCGGAAACATCACTATATCTAAAAGCACCAAGACCTATTAAGAGTACACCCATTACTATCATTATAAAAGTAGCCCATCCTAAGACGGTATTCTTATTCATTCCCATAATTAAAGACTGTTTTTTAAAATGCAAATATCGTGAATTTAACTGCTAATTGAATATATTATACAGCATTTCTCGTAGCAAGTCTGAATTTGACATCGAACTAGCCCCTACTCCTTTGCTTTTTACATCGATATCCCGTAAGGAAGCCACAATTTGACTTACCTTTTTCATAGGGTAATTTTTAAGTGCCACATCGTATTCTTTTAGAAAAAAAGGATTGACTCCAATAACTGCTGCGACATTTTTCGGGTTTCTGTCTTTCAGCCCGTGGTATTTCAATAATTGGATAAAAAAACCAAAAACCAGACTAGTAGTTACGACCATTGGATTCTCTTTCGGATTGTTCGCAAAATTTGCTGCAATGGTATACGCTTTAAGTTGGTTCCTTTC
Source organism: Flavobacterium sp. DW-iso2 (assembly GCF_058725285.1). Classification (NCBI taxonomy): domain Bacteria; kingdom Pseudomonadati; phylum Bacteroidota; class Flavobacteriia; order Flavobacteriales; family Flavobacteriaceae; genus Flavobacterium; species Flavobacterium sp. DW-iso2. Next base: position 14,143 of record NZ_JBZXDY010000023.1, read on the forward strand.
TCCAATTGCTTTGCGAAGTTCAAATACATTAAAGTCTTTACTGAACCCAATATTTTCTTCGATATCTTTAGGAGTGATTATGCTTCCTTTAGGTAATATAATTTGCAACTTCTCCAACTCATTGTTTATTTTCCCCAAGTTTGTTCCCAAAAATTCCACAAGCATAGCATTGGCCTTGGGTTCAATCGTATATTTTTTACTAGCTAATATTCGTTTGATCCAATCTCCAACTTGGTTCTCATATAACTTTTTGCTTTCGTAAACCAAACCATTTTTCCCCAGTACCTTAGTTACTTTTTTACGTTTATCCAATGTTTTGTATTTGTAACAAATCACTAAAACGGTAGAAGGCATTGGATTATCTGCATAGTTTTCCAGTTTATCAATAGTACGACTCAAATCTTGTGCTTCTTTTACAATCACTACCTGACGTTCCGCCATCATTGGATAACGTTTGGCTGTAGAAATGATATCCTCAATAGAAACATCTCTACCGTACAAAACGGTTTGATTGAATCCTTTTTCCTCTTCAGACAAGACATTTTTTTCAATGTAGTCTGATACGATATCAATATAGTACGGTTCTTCACCCATCAAAAAATAAATCGGTTTGATGTCCCCGCTTTTTATATCATTCAGAATTTTTATAACCTCGTCCATTTTTTCAGTATTTAGTTACAGTATTCAGTCACAATGTTACAAATAACGATAACTTTAAACGGTAAACTTTAAACATTTTAATTATTTTTGCCTGATGCAGCAACTGGATTTTTCTTCTTATACTTTCCGCTTCAAAAATAGCGAAAATAAAGTGTCTATTTTTGACGAAATCAGGAAAAAATTTATCGTTCTCACACCAGAGGAATGGGTACGTCAGCATGTTGTTCGTTTTTTATTGGAAGAAAAAAAATATCCTAAATCTCTGATTAACGTAGAAAAAGTTCTTAAAGTCAACGGATTACGAAAAAGATATGACGTTGTAGTCTTTAACTCGGATGGCTCAATCTGTGTCTTAATCGAATGCAAAGCTCCCGAAATAAAAATTGCCCAAGCTACCTTTGACCAAATTGCCCGCTACAACATGACTATGAAAGCAGAATATTTGATGGTAACCAACGGAATGAATCATTACTTTTGCCAAATGGATTTCGAAAATGAGAAATACCAATTTCTGCTCGAACTCCCTGAATATACTATCTAAATAATCAAAATGAATATAGCAGTCGTTATCCTTAATTGGAATGGTGTCCAATTATTAGAGCAATTTTTACCTTCGATACTAGCGTTTTCCCCAGAAGCCACTATTTATGTCGCAGATAATGCTTCTACAGATGAGTCCATCTCTTTTGTACAAAGGCACTACCCTACTGTGAAAATTGTCAAAAACACCGATAATTTTGGTTTTGCACAGGGATATAATGAAGCACTGAAACACATTGATGCTGAAATATATGCTTTGGTTAATTCGGACATAGAAGTTACACAAAACTGGTTAGCACCTATAATAGATACTTTTAAAAATGAACCTCAAACTGCTATTGTACAACCTAAAATATTAGATTTTAAGAATAAAAAGTACTTTGAATATGCTGGAGCAGCAGGTGGTTTCATCGATAAATATGGGTATCCCTATTGTCGGGGACGTCTCTTTGAAACTATCGAAGAAGACGAAGGACAATATGATGATGAAAGAGAGATATTTTGGGCTTCAGGAGCTTGTTTTTTTATTCGAAGCTATGTCTACAAAGAACTACACGGATTTGACGATGATTTTTTTGCTCATCAGGAGGAGATCGACCTGTGTTGGCGAGCCATAAATAAGGGATATTCTATAAAATATAATTACAAATCGGTAGTGTATCACGTGGGCGGAGCCACCCTACAATTGGGAAATCCAAAGAAAACCTATTTGAATTTCAGAAATTCATTACTAATGTTAACCAAAAACGTTCCCAAAGAAAACTTGTTTGGTGTTTTATTTAGCCGAATGATTTTAGATGGAATTGCAGGAATGCAATTTATTTTTCAAGGAAAATTTTCTCATTTTTCAGCAATTCTTAAAGCTCATTATTCTTTTTATACTTTATTTTTAGTAACTTACAAGAAAAGAGGAGATTTTCAGATGAAGAAATACTATACCAGCAAAAGCATCGTTTACCAATACTATATAATTTCTGGCAAGGTCTTTGTGAGATGATTTTTAACATTAAATTGTATATTTTATTAACTTTATTAAAACTATTTTTGTAATTCACTAAACATTAAATTTATGAAAAAAATTGTAATTGCCTTATCCGTATTAGCCCTTTTAACGTCTTGTGTTTCTAAGAAGAAATACACCGATTTAGAGGCGAGAAACAAGGAGACTCAAGATTTATTAAATAGTTGTACTGTAAAATTAAATACTTGCTTAGAAGACAAAGCGGGTCTAACGGCTACAGTTGCTGGTTTAAAAGAACACAACCAAACGTTGATTAGTACTTCCAAAGATATGACTGTATTGACTACTAAAGGTGCAGAAAACATTGAAAAAGCTTTAGAGTCTATCAAAGAAAAAGATTTAAAAATTACGAGAATGCAAGATGCGTTAACTAAAAAAGACAGTGTTACACTTGCTTTGGTTACAAGTCTAAAAAGATCAGTAGGATTCAGTGATCCAGATATCGAAATTAATGTTGAAAAAGGAGTTGTATTTATTTCTATTGCCGATAAATTATTATTCAAAAGCGGTAGTTATAATGTAACTGATCAAGCAAAAGGAATTTTAGCGAAAGTTGCTAAAGTAGTAAATGACAAACCAGATTTCGAATGTATGGTTGAAGGTCATACTGACAATGTTCCTTACATAGGTAATAATATATTACTTGACAACTGGGATTTAAGTGTGAAACGTTCTACATCAATTATTCGTGTATTAACGAATGAATTAGGTGTTAACCCAGCACAATTAATTGCTGCAGGTAGAAGCTCTTACATTCCACTAGTAGCAAATGACACTGCTGAAAACAAAGCACGTAACAGAAGAACTCGTATCGTTGTTTTACCAAAAATTGATCAATTCTACGAAATGATCGAGAAAGAAATGAAAAACACAAAAAAATAGTTTTGAATTTCATAAGGTAGTTTGTAATTCAAAGTACAGAAAAAGAAAAACGTTCCGAAATATGGAACGTTTTTTTTATGCTTTTTTTTAAAGAAAAAGCAGGTCTTTCGACCTGCTTTTATGTATTCTCAATCTTTTTTTAATAACCAATTAAATATTAATTAAGAAGTACATGCTTTAATATCTTACAAAATGTTGTTTGCGAATATAAATATTATTATTATATAATCAAATATTTTGCCAAAATTAAATTGTACTATAAAATATCCAGACTTCCTTTTCCTTCACGCAGCACTATTGGCTCCTCACCTGATAGATCTATTATCGTAGAACCTACATTATCTCCATAACCACCGTCGATTACCATATCAACCAAATTCTGCCATTTTTCAAAAATAAGTTCAGGATCTGTGGTATATTCGATCACATCGTCTTCATCGTGAATAGATGTGGAAACGATAGGATTTCCTAATTGACGAACAATTTCCAAAGCGATGGAATTATCGGGTACACGTATTCCAACCGTTGTTTTCTTCTTAAATTCTTTAGGTAAATTATTATTGCCTGGTAAAATAAAAGTATATGGCCCAGGTAAAGCTCTTTTTAAAAGTTTAAAAGTAGCCGTATCTATTTGCCTTACATAATCAGAAATGTTGCTTAAGTCATGGCAAATGAATGAAAAATTAGCTTTGTCTAACTTAATCCCTTTTATCTTAGCAATTCGTTCTAATGCTTTTGTATTTGTGATATCGCACCCCAACCCATACACCGTATCAGTTGGATAAATAACTAAACCACCATCTTTTAAAACCTTTACTACTTTGGCTATAGCCGCTTCGTTTGGTTTGTCTGGGTATATTTTTATAAATTGAGCCATTTTTTTTTGTTTAAAGTTTTAAAATGTAAAGTCTAAAGTCTAAAGTTCGTTATATCAACAACTATAAACTTTAAAAAAAATTATCCGATTATATCCAATTTTGCAAAACGCAATAATAATTTTTTTATGCCACCGACATCAAATTTGATCTCAGCTTTTTTATCCGCGCCCACTCCATCTATATTTAACACTTCTCCTTTTCCAAAACGTTCGTGCATCACAATGTTTCCAGTAACTAATTTGTTGTCAAATAAATTAGATCCTCCCGACATGGATTTTCCCGCCACAGGCTTCAATTTACGAATATTTATTTCAGAGTTGGCTGTGTTTCCTTTGATTTGTTGCGGAGGTGTTCCATTAGCCGGTTTAGCCAAACGCAATTTGGATTTATCCACATCACCAAAAATATCGCTGTCAATCATCGGTTTGTAACGATAATTATTTTCTGCAGGCGTTAGGTATTCTAAATATTGCCCGTCTATTTCTTCAATAAAACGAGAGGGTTCACTATCTGTCAATTTACCCCAGCGGTATCGCGATTGCGCATAGGTTAAATAGGCTTGATGTTCTGCACGTGTCAGCGCCACATAGAACAAGCGTCGTTCTTCCTCCAGTTCACTTCTGGTGCTCATACTCATGGCACTTGGAAACAGGTCTTCTTCCATTCCCACAACAAAAACATGAGGAAATTCAAGCCCTTTAGCCAAATGTATTGTCATCAATGCCACACGGTCTTCGTCACTGGTATCTTTGTCGAGATCTGTCGCCAAAGCCACATCTTCCATGAATTCAGCTAAGGCGCCACGAGCACCATCAATTTCTTTCTGTCCTTCGGTAAAGTCTTTGATTCCGTTTAATAATTCTTCTATATTCTGAACTTTAGCCATTCCTTCAGGAGTAGCATCTTTCTTTAATTCCTGAACCAATCCTGTTTTTTTAGAAACATGATCCGTCAGATAAAAAGCATCTTGATTTTCATTTATCACCTGAAAACTTTGAATCATGGTAACAAAATCCAATAGTTTTTGTTTAGTTCCCGAATTCAGTTTCAAGTCAATTTTGTCAATATTTTGCATCACCTCAAAGATGGATCTTTTATAATGATTAGCAGCAACCATCAATTTTTCGATCGTAGTATTTCCTATCCCTCGTGCTGGATAATTAATCACGCGCATTAATGCTTCTTCATCCTTTGGATTGATTACCAATCGCAAATAACACAATACATCTTTTATTTCTTTTCTTTGGTAAAAAGACAAACCACCATAAATTCGATACGGAATATCTCTTTTTCTCAATGCGTCTTCCATCGCGCGGGATTGTGCATTGGTGCGGTATAAGATTGCAAAATCGCCATTATTCATTTGATTTTGCATCTTTTGCTCGAAAATTGTTCCAGCAACAAAACGACCTTCTTCGGCATCGGTCATACTGCGGTGCACTTTTATTTTAGGTCCAAAATCATTAGCCGTCCAAACAATTTTATCCAGTTTGGTTTTATTTTTATCAATAATTGTATTTGCTGCTTCCACAATATTTTTTGTCGAACGGTAATTTTGTTCTAAACGAAAGGTTTTTACTCCTTCATAATCCTTCTGGAAGTTCAAGATGTTATTGATATTGGCACCACGAAACGCATAAATACTTTGCGCATCATCACCTACCACGCATATATTTTGAAACTTATCTGATAATGCTCTAACAATCAAATATTGGGAATGATTTGTATCCTGGTACTCATCTACCAGAATATAACGGAAACGGTTTTGGTACTTCGCCAAAACTTCCGGAAAACGAGTCAACAATTCATTCGTTTTTAATAATAAATCATCAAAATCCATCGCTCCAGACTTGAAACATTTCTCTACATAATTTTGATACAATTCCCCCATACGAGGTTTTTTAGACATTGCGTCCGCTTCTTGTAAATCACGATCATTGAAATACGCTTTTACGGTAATCAAACTATTTTTAAAGTTAGAAATTCTCCCTAAAACCTGTTTGGGTTTGTAAACATCTCGATCCAATTGCATTTCTTTGATAATTCCAGAAATAGCACGAAGTGAATCCTGGGAATCATATATCGTAAAATTAGAAGGATATCCTAACAGATGCGCTTCCGATCGTAGAATTCTGGCAAATACAGAGTGAAACGTTCCCATCCAAAGATTCTTTGCTTCACTGGACCCTACAATGTCAGAAATACGCTTTTTCATTTCGCGTGCTGCCTTATTGGTAAAAGTCAGCGACAAAATATTAAATGCATCCACTCCTTGATGCATCAAATAAGCAATACGTATCGTCAAAACACGGGTTTTACCTGAACCGGCACCAGCGATAATAATCATAGGGCCGTCTTTTTGCAATACGGGTTCGCGTTGTGCTTCGTTAAGTTGGGAAATGTATTTTTGCATGGAAATTATCTATTTATGCAAAAATAAGAATTTAAGAATTAAAAAACGGATTTCATTTCTTTTGATTAAGACTTCAAAAATCCAAACGATGCACTTAAAGTTTATCGTGGCTTATTTGAAAAACACATCGTAAGCAAACCGAATTAGTGTCCCAACAACAACAACCAAAAAGAATATTCGGATGAAGCCATTTCCTTTTGTAATCGCCAGTTTCGCCCCTAGCCATCCACCTAAAGCATTACTGGCAGCCATTGGTAAGGCAATTGCCCAAATTATCTTCCCTTTTAACATAAACAAACAAATAGATCCAAAATTAGTCGCGAGATTGACCATTTTAGCATTCGCAGAAGCGTGAAGAAAATCAAAACCCATCAAAGCAATGAAGGCTACTACAAAAAAACTTCCTGTGCCTGGGCCAATAAAACCGTCATAAAACCCAACGATAAAACTAATCACGATAGCATTTAATATTTGAGTTCGCTCCGATAGATTTTTAGCAACATGCTGTCCAAAATTTTTCTTAGCGTAGGTATAAATAGCTAATAATGAAAGAATAAACAGTAAAAGCGGTTTCATAAAATCATTACTCATGTAAGTCAATAACATAGAACCTGCAAAAGCTGAGGGCATCGCAACACCAACCATAATCAATAATAAACGCCAATTCATCGTGACCTTTTTTAGGTATTGGTATGCTGCAAATGAAGTTCCACTAAAAGCGGGTATTTTTAAGGTTCCAATAACGGTGGAAACTGGTAAATTAGGTAGTAATATCAAACCTGCAGGAGTCTGAATTAAACCTCCTCCACCAACAATCGCATCAATAAATCCAGCAGCAAAAGCAGCAACGCAAAGTAAAACAATAATGTATGTTTCCATTTATATTTCTAATTCAGCAAGCGAAAAATTTAGCTATATTTTTTTCGCAAAAATAGTACTCGCCATTGTAAATTGCACTATAAATAAGGAGAAATTAAATCAAAAAGTATATTTTTGCTTGACAAAATTTAAATCAACATGAATTCTATAAATATCATCGAAATATTAGCTTACACTATTCCATCATTAATTACTGGCGCTGTTGCCTACTATTTATTTAATGCGCATTTTAAAGACCAACAAAACACTAGACGTTGGTTGTTACAAAAAGACAATCAACAAGCAATACTACCAATTCGGTTACAGGCTTACGAACGTATGACTTTGTTAATGGAGCGCATTAATCCCTCTCAATTGATGGTGAGAATTACACCTGTTTCACAAGATAAAGATGAATATCGCAATTTTGTTATAGCACAAATTGAACAAGAGTTTGAACATAATTTAGCGCAACAAATCTATATTTCAGCCAAATGCTGGTCTATTATTGTTACCGCAAAAAATGCAACCATCCAAATGATCCGTTTAGCCGCTAAAAATGAAAAAGTAATGAATGCTGATGGTTTACGAGAAGCAGTTATTAGTGATTTATTGGAAAAGCCATCTCCAAGTAGTGCTGCATTGGCATTTATTAAGAATGAGGTTGGGGAATTATGGTAGTTTTTAGAACCTTTATAGTTATTCAAATAAAGTCATTAAAGTTAGGCTTTTAAAAGAAACTACAATTCTTTTAAAAGCCTATTCAACTGGAATTGTTCTTTTTCATCGAGTTGAGGCAGTATTCTTTCAAACGAAAGTACCATTTCCTTATCTTTTAATAATTTTCTAATATTGTCTCTTCCAAATTTAGAAAACTGCCACATGTGATGCGTGGTCGCATTGACCAAATTCTTTAAAACAGCATCATTAATCAATTGAAAACCGATTAGTTTTTCCAAAGCTTTTTGACGTGTGATTGCCTCGTAATTGGGTGATGAATAATTGATTAATTCTGCGATCAAAGCTGTTTTGTTTGCCTCATATCCTGGAGTGGAAAGTGCTTGCGACAGCCATAATGTTCTTAGATTATAATCATTAAAACCAATCCAGTCTTTTGATAATTCCAAGTAAACAAAACGTTCTTCGGGAAAATTATTCCATAAATAAAATAAAGCTATTTCCTGCGTTTGATATGATTTATCGTTCAATAAACGTTCATATTGCTTTCTGAAATCTTCGGGGATTATTGAATTTGTAGTGGCGACAGCCTGACGAACTTGCACATCGTTAGTCGCCAAAGCCAGCTCCAATAGCTGGTTTTTAGCTTCAAAATTTTCGTTTTTCAGCTGATTCACAACTGCTTCTTTCACCGTATAATATACGTGTGACTGAAGAATATCAGCCATAAATACTGCTTTTTCTGATAATGGCTTTTTCTTAATTTTATCCAATTCAAGTAATAACTGAGTAGTTTTGTTTTTATTTAATAAATCATTGGCTTTCTCTGTACTAAATACAGTAGATTCAAGCCATACTTTACTAAACTTATTGGTATCAAAATTAGAAACTTTATTTACTTCATCAAAGAAATCTTGCGTTTTTACAGTTTGGAATGAATATTTCTCTAAGTAATTACGTACTGCTTTTTTGAATGCTTTATCACCTATTGCTTCATGTAAAACGAATAGTGCCCAAGCTCCTTTTTGATAAAAACTTAAGGAACTTGCTTTTTCATTTAGAATCGGAATTGTATCTGTTCTGGACGCATATTTGATTTGTTGTGCTGTTTCATATAATTTGGAATAGAAATAATCATCCCCGTAGATTTCTCGTTCTGCAAGTGAGGCATAGTAAGTCGCAAAGCCTTCCTGTAGCCAATGGTGTTTACCGCTTTCGGCCGTGATTAAATCACCGAACCACTGATGCGCCAATTCGTGTGCATTAACATTGGTATAATTGCGGTCTTCGAAGCCAGTAGAATCGACTACATAGCGACTAGAAAATAAGGTAGCCGAAGTGTTTTCCATTCCAGCATAGAGAAAATCACGCACCGGAATTTGCTTATACACTTTCCATGGATACTTCACTCCTATTTCTTTCTCCAGAAAATCAAACATTCGAACGGAATATCGGTAGGTCGGTTCATACCTGTCTGCATCCATATGCTCCAGGTACAATTCTAATTCAGTTCCATATTTTGTTTTCTCCGTATGCTTATCAAATTTGCCAATGGCAAGCATCAGCAGATAAGAACTCATGGGCTTTTCCATCTTATATTGCCATAAAGTCATATTGTGGCTGGTCGTTTTATTGGTCAGCATTCCGTTTGAAATAGCCTGATATTCCTGATTATAAGCGAGGTTAATATTAAAAATCATTTTTTCATTAACATCATCAAAACTCGGAAACCAATTGCTGGTATATCTTCCTTGTCCCTGCGTCCAGATTTGCAAATCATCTGCAGATTCAGAACCAACAAAATACAAAGCCTGTTTTGGTATCGCTTTATATATAAAACTGATTTCATTTTTGCCTTTTTTGAACGGAAAAATGATTTGCAGTTGCTTAGTTGTATTTATAAAAGAGACCACTTTATCATTCAGTTTCACATCGATAAAACTCATGTTTTGTGCATCAATTTTTATGGTGTCAATTGGCTTTAGCACCTCCAAACTATAATGTACCGCACCTGCAACAGATTTGTCTTTTGCAGCTAAAGTTAATTGACCCGAAACCGATTTGAAATCAACAAATTTAGTTTGTTGGGCGAAAGCTAACGAAGAGAGTAAAAGAAACAGGTATTTCATTCGATAAAATTTAATAAGTAAAAGCCAAAGTTACAAAGGATTCAAGGAACAAACAGAAGTATTTTTGTAAGTTTACGGATAGAAATTCACACTATAAAAACCTTGAAAAAGAAAGCCCTATTTAATTGGAGTAGCGGAAAAGACTCTGCTCTAGCCCTTTATAAAGTATTACGCGATCCTGAATTTGAAATCAGTTGTTTGCTTACCAGCGTAAATCAAGAATTTCAGCGTATTTCCATGCATGGTGTTCGTGTAGAATTATTGGAACAACAGGCCAAAAGCATCGGACTACCTCTGGAGATCATGCAAATCCCCGAAATGCCAACAATGGAAGTGTATGAAATTGTTGTACAAAGAACTTTGGAAAAACTAAAAAATAAAGGGCTAACTCACTCTATTTTTGGTGATATTTTCCTCGAAGACCTACGTAAATATCGAGAAGAAAAACTTGCTATTATGGGATTTGAAGGCGTTTTTCCACTTTGGAAAGTACCAACGGATGACTTAATACAGGAATTCATTGAACTGGGCTTTAAAACCATTGTCGTTTGTGTCAACGAGCGATTTCTAGACAAAAGCTTTGTAGGAAGGATAATTGATCAGGATTTTATTAACGATTTGCCTGAAAATGTAGATGTTTGTGGTGAAAATGGCGAGTTTCATACCTTCACTTTTGACGGTCCTATTTTCTCAAAGCCGATTGATTTTGAAATTGGAGAAATCGTGTATCGCAAATATGAAAAACCAAAAGAAGATTCGTCTAATACCGCTTGTGATACAAATGCAACTGATGCTTTTGATTATGGATTTTGGTATTGTGATCTACTGCAGAGGTCGCGTTTATAATAAAAAACTCAGAAGTAACTCCTTTTTTTGCAAAAATTATTTAATCGTAAATAGGCTGATGTGATCAATCTTAGAGTCCTTGAAAAAGGAAACATAAAAATGAAGTTATTTTTAGACTTTCCATTTTGAAAAGCTTATTTCTTGAAGATGCATTTCTACATAATTTTTAAAATTATTCAAAATGGCTTGCCATCCTTCTCTCTGTAATTCAATCGGATTTTCATTTTCAGCTTCAAAAAGTTGGACCACCTTGGTTTTATACTCTTCTTTAGTAAAAAAAATTTTTACTTTTCTTCCATCATCTGTAACATAGGAAATTTGTTCATTTGCTTGAACTTCCTCATATTTTCCTCTAAAATCAAAACCGGCGCTCCCGTTTTTGGCTTCCATCTTATAGCAGAAAATCCCGTCCATTCGTAAATCATTATCTGCCAAAGTAGTATGCCAATCCTGAGAAGCTGCATTCCATAGCATAATATTTTTAGGTGTAGTCCAATTCTTCCACACCGTTTCAACTGGGGCGTCAATTATAACTTCGACCGAAATAACTATTTTCTCATTTGATTCCATAATGTTATCGTTTAAATTTCACATCTTCCTTTCATGTAAGTTGAGATAAGTACCTACTCGTGAGATCATGTTTAATTTTAATTAATTCTCTAAAATAATATAACAACCTGTTTTAAAGAGTATTAAAAAATATATTATCAACTATTTAAGTATAAATTTAAAACAAAAACTTCAAATAAATTGCGAATATTATCATAAGAAATAGAGTGGTAATGAACTTTATTTTGAAGAATTGCCAGTATAAAAAAACTCCGAAATCACTAGATTCCGGAGTTTTAGTTTAATCAGTCAGTTTTAAATTTACTGTTTTGCATCTGAATTTATTAGTCTAAGCTTGGTAAAGTAAAAACCATCCCGATTATATTTTAATTCATTTCTTGATACATCTTTAGCAAATTTGTGACTGTATTCCAGTTTCTGATGGTCGCCGTCAGGTTTAATTTTTTCTCGATATATTTCTGATCTAGCCTTGTTTTCCCTGCTCCTACAGCGTATTTAATAAAAATCCGATTGCCGTCTAGATGGGCTTCGTCAGGCTTAAATTGACTGATTTTTAAATCATTGATATTTTCAGAACGAAGCTCTTTAGAAACAAAAGCGACATATAATTTCTTCGTGTCTGCTTCTTTCTCTTTTAAAAACGGATTGTTGGTAAAACAAGCTTGGAGATCTGCTGTATTAAGAATGATTACTGGTACATCACCGCCAAAGACTTTAAAAATTTCCTGCTTGATAATAAAACCTACTTTAGCGGCACTTTCTTCTTCTGTGGTTACAAAAACATTCCCTGATTGAATATACGTTTGCACTTTTGTAAAACCAATGTTTTCCAAAGTGGTTTTTAATGCGTCCATTTTTATCATATTGTGACCAGAAACATTAATGCCACGAAAAAGTGCGAGATGGGTTATCATTTTATATCTTTTTTATTGAATCTTCCAAAGGTATTGTGTTTATAATGAATTACCCAATTTCTTATTTCATAAATAAAGTATAAGCCTTGTTGAGGAGAGAAGTAGCTAATGAAAAAATATTTGTTGATTTAAAAGAAGTTTGTGCAATCAAACTAATGGTTCCTGCATTGTTCTATATTGAAATAGATTTTGCAGTACAATATTTAAAAAATAAAAAAGTCTATTTAAATAATGGAATGATTAATACCAAGGGAAATTTGTATTATTTTTGCTTTATAGAAATAAAAAAGAGACTGTCAATTGGGGGAAGACAGCCTCTAATTTTAAAAAAAAAACTAATTAAATTTTTGCAAATATGTTAGTATAAAATTTCTTACCTGTCACTGGATTTTCTCTTATTGAGATTCCAAAATGAGTAAAATTACCAACTATATTTTTTTTGTGTCCAGGGCTATTCAACCAGGCATTTAACGCTGCTTGAGGAGTATTATAATTATAAGCGATATTCTCACCTACTGTTTTAGCTCCCAGTGTTTTTATAATATTTTCAGAACGGTCTACAAAACCATCATGATTAACAACATTATTACTAATCATATAATTATCATGAACTTCTGATTTAACAGAAATATAATTAATTTTTTCTAATGAATTTAGTCCAACACTTACTCTATAATCATTTATCAATTTCATTGCTTCTAATTCACTTGGACTATAAGTATAACTTGCATCAACTAATATTTTTGCTTCTACAGTAGATGCTTCTGAAGCATCAGATGAACAGGAATTTAATGTAAAAATAACTGCTAAAAGAAGTACTGGGTAAAGTAGTTTTGTTTTCATAATTTAGTAGTTTAAGTTTAAAGTAGATTGTGGGGCAAACTTCTTCAATGTTGTTTTACTATATGTTCTAATTCTTTTCAAACATACATACAATTCCGTTAAAACTACATAAATAATCGACAAACTACATCATTTTGTTAATAACGTAATAATTGGATTACTTTAAGTGAATTTAAATTTTAAAAATATCTAAAAAATTAAAGCCATTAGATTGCAATATTCACATGTTTATTATAAAATAATTTTATATTCTAAATGGATTAAACTTACAAATTTGTAGAAAAAAAATTAAAGTATTCAAGTTAATTTACAAATAGAAGAGTACCATACTAAACAGGTCAAATTATAATTCTAAAAATCATCCTTATCGTTTTTAAATTGACAATTTATAAGACGGTACAAAAAGTTTTAGATACCTACTAAAAAGAGATCAATTCTGTCCAAAAAAGATATATGAAATTTAAATTAGGAATTAGTGTTTTTACTGAGCTTATTGTGCAGTATTTTCAGATATGGATAAGTAAAACATATATAAAAATCGCGCTGAGTTGATGACGTAATGAAGATAAGTGACAAGTGGTGCTTAGTACTACTAATCATCAGACATAATTTAGTAGAGACACTATTTTTTTTATAAAAAACAAATCGAAATATTTAGTAAGTTAAAAAGGACGTTACTTATTTTTCGGATATTTAAATAGCCTGTAATCTAGCGCAAGAACGGCATAATATCATTGAAATGAAAAGGTTTATGGTTTCGTCAAAATTAATTAAAGAAAAAGTAAATCAAGTTCAATTAAAGTACTTCAATATAATTTCTAGATTGATTGTAAATCATTATCAAACAATCTTAAACTATTTTTATTATGGTTTCATAAATACTTCTGTTGAATCCTTAAATGTGAAGATAAAAATTTTTATGTCTAAATTTAGAGGAGTTAGAAAGATTAAATTTTTCCTTTTTATTTTACCTTTAATTATCACTATTCCGCGAGTTTTCAACTTGGTTCATTAAGAATGTAGAAATAGCTGTGGAGTTTAATTTAAAAACATATAATTCTAAATTAGTCTAAAAACAAAAAAAGAAGCTGTCATTTGGGGAAAGACAACCTCTTTTTTTAAAAAAAATAAACGAATTATATTCTTGTAAATATGTTGGTATAATATTTCTTACCTGTTACAGCGTTTTCTCTTATTGAAATTCCAATATGAGTGAAATTACCAACTATATTCTCTTTATGACCGGGGCTATTCAACCAAGCAGTCATTGCAGCTTGAGGTGTATTATAATTATAAGCTATATTTTCACTTACTGTTTTAGCTCCTAGTGTTTTTATAATGTTTTCAGAGCGGTCTACAAACCCATCATGATTAACAACATTATTACTAATCATATAATTATCATGATCCTCTGATTTAACAGAAATGTAATTGATCTTTACTAATGCATTAAGACCAAGGCTTACTCTGTAATCATTTATCAGTTGTATCGTTTCTAACTCATTAAGACTATAAGTATAATTTACATCAACATTTATCTTTGCTTCTACTTTAGATATTTCTGAAGTATTAGACGAACAGGAATTCAAAGAGAATATAGCTGCTGTTAACAGTACTGCTAGAAATAAATTTTTCTTCATAAATTTAGTAGTTTAAGTTTAAAGTAGATTGTGGGGCAAACTTCTTTAATATGGTATTTAGTACGTTTTTTATTTTTTCAAACATACATCTATTTGCGACAAACAACAAAAATAGTTGATAAAATACACTTTTTTATTTGTATTGTATTATTTCACTTACCTTAATAATGAATGAAACAAGAAGTAAATGAATTCTAATAGATAACGGAAAGTAGTATTCTTTCACTTAATCTTAAAAGAATACGTTAATTATTCGTGGTGAATTTCAATATGAAGAAAGAGCTATCATCGTATCCAATATAAATCAGCTTTATTTGTGAAATACTTGATGGAGTTTAGAGTTGATTATTTCTCAAATGAATGCGTACTGATTCTAGGATAATAAATATTGAAATAAAGGTGGTCTTAAAAAA
Organism: Flavobacterium sp. DW-iso2; assembly: GCF_058725285.1. Lineage (NCBI taxonomy): Bacteria > Pseudomonadati > Bacteroidota > Flavobacteriia > Flavobacteriales > Flavobacteriaceae > Flavobacterium > Flavobacterium sp. DW-iso2. The sequence goes on from NZ_JBZXDY010000023.1 coordinate 29,428, forward strand.
AATATAGCACTATACCTTCCTAAAGTAAAAATTTAGAGGCTGAAAACAGGGAATAGACAACCTCTAATTTTAAAAAAGAAAAGAATTAAATTCTCGCAAAAATATTGGTGTAGTATTTTCTACCAGTAGCAGAATTCATTCTAATTGACATCCCAAAGTTAGTATAAGCCCCTTCAATAGCTGCTTTGTGTGAAGGACTTGCTAACCAAGCATCAAAAGCTGCTTGTACTGTACTGGAATTATAGGCAACATTTTCGGAAGTTGATTTAGCTCCTAAGGTTTTCATTATGTCTTGGGAACGCGCTGTAAAATTATCATGACTGAGTATGTTTGTCGTTATCATATAATTATTGTGTTCTTCTGCCTTTGTGGAAATATAATTGGTTTTTATTAACGCATTTAAGCCAATACTTACTCTGTATGCATTTATTAAATCCATAAGTTGAATTTCAGAAGCACTATAAGAATAACTATATGGGTCAGTTTTTGGCGTCGGCGTTGGAGTTGGAGTTGGCGTCGGCGTCGGAGTCGGCGTCGGTGTTGGAGTCGGTGTTGGTGTTGGAGTTGGCGTTGGCGTTGGAGTCGGTGTTGGTGTTGGTGTTGGTGTTGGAGTCGGAGTTGGCGTCGGTGTTGGAGTCGGTGTTGGAGTCGGTGTTGGAGTCGGTGTTGGAGCTACTATTTCAACAGGTAAAATAGGTTCTTCATAAGGATCTGTAGTACAAGAATTCATAGTACATATTACTGAGGCAAGTAATAATGTGGCAAGTGATTTAAATTTCATAAAATTTTGTAGTAGTTTGATTACCAAATAGTTCGTGTCTAAAATTATTTGGAAAAAATTGTTTTTAATATCTTTTATTAGAATCCAAAACTACTTTTTTCATCCATAAACTACTAACTAAAATCAATAATTTACAAAAGTTTAACTGCAGTTTATGTGTTTTTCTTACTTTAAGAATGAGCGTTTTATTTTTGGAGCAGGGAGCTGTTATAAATTTCGAATAAACAAAAAATTAAATCTCGTTTAGATCACATAAAACATACGAAATTTGTAAATCCTTTAAATAGCAGCTTCTTGATTAGCTGTTTTGAACTTATTCTTACAAAAGAAATAATTGGAGTATATTATTTCTGTCGATTATGCCTTTTACTCATTAGTTTATAAACCAATTAATTGAAAACACTTTTGTTATGTTTTATTTGTGGAAATTAATTATCAAACTATAAATATTCATGTGTTTGTTGAATGTGATGTATACGTAGCTTTTGAATCTCTTTAATTTGCTCCTTTTTCATTTACTTTATCTTATTCTAGGAGATCACAATATCAAATTACTAATTTGATTTAAAATAAAAGGCTGCATCAAATTGATGCAGCCTTTAGAATTATAAAAATACTAAATTATATTTTAGCAAAAATATTGGTGTAATATTTTCTGCCAGTAGATGAATTCACTCTTATTGACATACCAAAGTTAGTAAAAGCTCCTTCAATATTAGCTTTATGCCCTGGACTAGCCATCCATGCATCAAAAGCAGCTTGTGCTGTACTAGAATTATAGGCAACATTCTCACCTACTGATCTAGCTCCCAAAGTTTTCATTATATCTTGAGAACGCACTGCAAAATTATCATGACTAAGTATATTAGTAGATAACATGTAGTTATTGTGTTCTTCAGCCTTTATAGATATGTAATTAGTTTTTACTAATGAATTCAAACCCTTACTTACTCTATAAGCATTTATTAAATCCATAAGTTGAATTTCAACACTACTATACGAGTAATTATGTAAATCAGTAGTTGGTGTCGGAACAGGTGTTTTTGTACGTATTCGTTTTTCTAATGCTAAAGATTCAGCTGATGTTCCAGGAGTTTCATAAGAGTCTGTGGAACAAGAATTCAAAGTACATATCACGGTTGTAAGTAATAATGCAAAAAATAATTTTGTTTTTATCAAAATTTTTAGTAGTTTGATTATAAATTAGTTAGATATACTAAAAAATTTATAAATGTTTAATATCTTGTTTTTTTTTAGATTTCAAAACTACTTTTTTTGCTGATAAACCATGTTATAAAATGGACAAATGACAATAAATTAACATCAGACAATATCATTTTCTTACATATCAAGGAGAAAGTCTTTCAATTTTCCAAGAAAAATCTTCTACGCTTTTATACCGGATTCTGTCATGCAGACGATTGGGTCTTCCCTGCCAAAATTCAACTTCAACAGGAACAACTAAAAAGCCACCCCAATGTTTTGGCCTTGGAATTACCATACTTTCATATTCTACCTCTAATTGTTTTAAATTTTCCTCGATATAAGCACGAGAAGGAACGACTTCACTTTGATTAGAAACTATCGCTCCCAACTTACTTCCTTCAGGTCTTGAATCAAAATAATTATCAGAAATGACCTCAGAGGTTCTATGAGCAATTCCCTTTATGATTACTTGACGCTCCATACTATGCCAAAAAAAAGAAAGACATATATTAGGATTGGCCTCAATAGCCTTTCCTTTCTCTGAATTATAATTGGTATAGAATATAAATCCTTCTTCTGTGAATCTTTTCAACAGCACCACTCTGGATTTTGGAAACCCATCCAAACCAATTGTTGCCACAGTCATTGCGTTTACTTCTTCAGTTCCTCCAAAATCCTCTGTTTCGTGAAACCATCGATTGAAAAGATTAATTGGATCTTCCGGAATGTTAGATTCTAATAACTCGCTCTTTTCATATGACTTTCTATAATTACTTAAATCTTGCATTTCTTATTATTTTAAGATTATCCTATTTAATATATTATCTATTTTTAAAAAACTAAAAACAAGACTGTTTATTAATATTTTCTAAAAACTAATGACTTCGATTAAAAATCAAAACTTCGTCCATCGTCAGCTAAAAGCACTTTAGAAAAAATAGTCTCCGCTTCCTCTTTAAAAAGACTGATATTCTCATAACGCGTCGAATAATGCCCCAAAACCAATTGTTTCACATTTGCTTTCAAAGCGATTGTAGCCGCTTCTCTTGCCGTGGAATGCATTGTCTTTCCCGCCAGCGTTTCTTCTGATTGTAAAAAAGTTGACTCGTGATATAATACATCTACGCCGTTTATTATTGGAATAATAGCCTCATTATAGGCTGTATCAGAACAAAAAGCATAACTCTTTGGGGGCGTTGGATCAAATGTCAATTGTGCATTTTTAATTAGCCTTCCATCGTCTAAGGTGATATCTTTGCCGTTTTTAATATTTTGAAAATAACATTTGTCAATTTCATAATTCTGAACGGCATCTGTATTCAGTTTCCTTTTATCCATTTTTTCCTCGAATAAAAAACCATTGGTATAAATGCGGTGTTTCAACGGTATTGTTTTTACGATTACTTTATCATCTTCAAAAACAATTTGACTTTCATTTGATTCTAATTCATGAAAATGCAAACCATAATTAGTCCATGAATTGGCTAATCGCAATTGTAATTTTATAATTTCTTTAATCCCTTTTGGACCATAAATATGTAAATCGGTATTTCGATTGAGTAATGTAAACGTCGACACTAAACCTATCAATCCAAAAAAGTGATCTCCATGCAAATGCGAAATAAAGATATGGTTGATTTTAGAAAATCTTATTTTGTTTTTACGCAACTGTACTTGAGTACCTTCTCCACAATCGATTAGAAATAGTCTATTCTTGATTTCTAATATTTGCGAAGTGGGATTGGTAAAAGTGCGGGGAGTTGCTGCATAACAGCCTAGTATTGTTAGTTTCAAAATTATGCTTTTCGATTAAAGACATTAAGATAAATTATCCATTAAGAATTAAATATTTTTAAAAACCCAAATCTCTTTCAATTTCTTCCATTTCGATAATATCCTGCGCTTCCAGTAGAGAAGGAACAACAGTTAATTTATCAGGAACTGCATTATAATCCAACTCAGAAATAACAATTATAAAAGATTTTTTTGCTTTTTTATGTTGCTTAGACAAAGGCAAAAATAATTTGACGTCATCTACAGTCAAGTCTTTATGATGCAAAAGGTCTATTATAATATTATGTTTTTCGAAGGTTTTATATTGATGTGTTACTTTCATCAAAAAAGAAGTGAAATCCCCTTGAGTGTCTTTGATTGTAATTGTGTGTCCTTTTTGATCTACTTTCATTATACCGCGTTTTCAGAATTACTATCTATCTAAGTTACTACCTTTTTTTATATTACTGAATTTTTGATGCTAAAAGATAAATCACCGCCATTCGTATTGCTACACCATTTTCAACTTGATTCAAAATAACGGACTGATGGGAATCGGCCACTTCAGAAGTAATCTCTACTCCTCTGTTTATAGGTCCGGGATGCATAATTACAATCTCCTTATTTAAAGAATCTAATAATGTTTTATCAACTCCATATTGTTGTGCATACTCTCTAGTCGATGGAAAATAATTCACATCCATGCGTTCGTTTTGCACGCGCAACATATTAGCAACGTCACACCATTCTAGTGCTTTACGCAAATTAGGCTCTACTGTTACCCCCAGTGATTCAATGTGTTTTGGAATTAGGGTTTTTGGTCCGCAAACTTTAACTTCTGCACCTTGCATTTGCAGAGCATAGATATTAGATAATGCAACTCTGGAGTGCAATACATCTCCTACGATTACAACTTTCTTACCTCCTACTTCACCTAGTTTTTCTCTTATCGAATAACTGTCTAATAGTCCCTGAGTAGGATGTTCATGCGCACCATCACCGGCATTTATGATGCTTGCTTTTACATTTTTAGACAAAAAATAAGCTGCTCCAGGATTAGCATGACGCATCACTACCATATCCACTTTCATCGAAAGAATATTGTTTACGGTATCTATTAGTGTTTCCCCCTTCTTTACAGACGATTGAGCTGCTGAAAAACTAATAACATCTGCAGATAATCGTTTTTGTGCCAGTTCAAAGGAGAGTTTTGTTCGGGTACTATTTTCGAAAAATATATTGGCAATCGTAATATCTCGTAAAGAAGGTACTTTCTTAATGGGACGATTAATGACTTCTTTGAAATGATCGGCTGTTTCAAAAATAAGGTCAATATCATTCTTGTTAATATATTTTATCCCTAATAAATGATCTACGCTTAATTCTTTCATTCTTTTACGATTATTATTGTTTTTATAAAATTAGATTCTTTACTATTTAATCTAAATCCTCTAATTAGTAACTAAATACACTGCATCTTCACCGTTATTATCGCTCCATTCTACCTTCACTTTTTCATTGTTAATAGCATCAACTTGTCTCCCTCTATAATCGGGCTGTATAGGTAGATTACGGCTAAAGCGTCTGTCAATTAAAACAAGTAGTTCTATTTCTGACGGCCTACCAAAAGATTGAATAGCGGTCAAGGCAGATCGAATGCTTCGCCCTGTAAACAAAACATCATCAATAAATATCACTTTCTTGTTCTCGACAATAAAATTAATTTTAGTTTCATTTGCTTCCAAAGGTTTATCTGTTCTTCGAAAATCATCTCTAAAGAAAGTAATATCTAAATAACCTAATTTTATTTCAGGGGTATTATATTCAGTTTCCAAAATAAGTTTAAGTCGTTCTGCTAGAAAAGTTCCTCTCGGTTGAATGCCTACTAGAATTGTATCTTTAAAGTCGAGATGTTTTTCAATTAGCTGACAAGCCAAACGATGCAGAATAATATTGACTTCTTTGGAATTGAGCAATACTTTTTGAGTCATAGTAAAGTGTTGTTTTTAGTCTCGCAAATATACGAATTCCAGTTTAGGATTTTATAATTATCATTCGAGATTAAAAAATCATTGAGACAAAAGAGCAATTATAAAAATAGTATAACAAATATATAGAATTATATAAAAGTAATTTTGACTTATTTTATTAATTTTATCAAAGCTAACAAATCAAATTTAGAACTAAATAGTAGAAATTATGCAAAATAAAATAATTAGAATATTGTTGTTGTTAACAGTAATATTATCCCTAACAGGATGTTCAGTAGTAGAAGGAATTTTTAAAGCTGGAATGGGTGTGGGTATTTTTATAGTAATCGCGATTCTAGCGGTAATTCTCTTTATCGTGAGTAAATTATTTGGTAAAAAGTAACCAAATTTTAATATAAAAAAACTCCTGCAGCATCGACTACAGGAGTTTTTTAAAATAGTTTTATCGCTCTTATTTAGTATACATCTTAGTTCTTAATTCCTGAACTTTTTCATCGTCTAAATATTCATCGAATGTCATATAACTGTCGATAGCTCCGTTAGGAGTTAATTCCACTACTCTGTTACCCACAGTTTGAGCAAACTCATGATCATGAGTAGTAAAGATTACCGATCCTTTAAAGTTTTTCAATGAATTATTAAATGCTTGAATAGACTCTAAATCCAAGTGATTTGTAGGTTCATCAATCATCAATACATTTGCTCTCTCCATCATCATTCGAGACAACATGCAACGCACTTTTTCTCCTCCTGATAACACTCTACATGTTTTTAATGCCTCTTCTCCTGAGAAAATCATTTTACCAAGGAAACTACGAATATTAACTTCATCACGTTCCTCTTCTGTTTTTACCCATTGACGCAACCAATCTACAAGTGTCAAGTCACTCTCGAAAAATGAATGATTTTCAACTGGTAAATAAGCTTGATTGGTAGTAACTCCCCAGTCAAAAGTACCCGAATCTGCCATCTGGTTTCTGTTTAATATCTCGTAAAAAGCAGTCGTTGCACGAGAATCCTTAGAGAATAAAACAATTTTATCTCCTTTAGCCATATTCAAATCAACTCCTTTAAATAAGACCTCACCATCAATAGATGCGCTTAAACCTTGAATATTCAATATTTGATCTCCTGCTTCACGCTCTTGATCAAAGATGATCGCGGGGTAGCGACGACTTGAAGGTTTTATCTCAGATATATTTAATTTACTAATCATTTTTTTACGAGAAGTAGCTTGTTTAGACTTGGCTACATTCGCAGAAAAACGACGAATAAATTCTTCTAATTCTTGTTTCTTTTCCTCTGCTTTTTTGTTTTGTTGTGCACGTTGTTTTGCAGCTAACTGACTTGATTCATACCAAAAAGTATAATTTCCTGAATAATGATTTATTTTACTATAATCAATATCCGAGATATGTGTACATACAGAATCTAAGAAGTGACGGTCATGCGATACAACAATTACAGTATTTTCATAGTTTGCCAAGAAATTTTCTAGCCAAGCTATGGTTTCAAAATCCAAATCATTGGTTGGCTCATCCATTATCAGTAAATCTGGGTTTCCAAAAAGAGCTTGTGCCAAAAGGACGCGAACTTTTATTTTTCCCTCTAGATCTCCTATTAAAGTATAATGATGCTCTTCGCCAATACCTAGATTTGACAGCATTGAAGCGGCATCAGAATCTGCATTCCAACCACTCATTTCTTCAAACTGCACTTGTAATTCTCCTATTCTATCTGCATTTTTATCATTATAATCTAAATAGAGCTCGTCCATTTCTTTTTTGATAGAATATAATGTCTTGTTCCCCATAATTACGGTTTCCAATACGGTATGTTCATCAAACATATTGTGGTTTTGACTTAAAACCGACATACGTTTCCCTGGCTCTAAATGGACATGTCCTGATGTAGGATCCATTTCACCTGAAATTATTTTAAGAAATGTAGATTTCCCAGCTCCATTAGCTCCGATAACTCCATAAATATTACCATGTGTGAAGGTGGTATTTACTTCGTCAAACAAAATTCGTTTGCCAAACTGAACTGATAAATTATTAATTGTTAGCATGTATATTTTTTTATAAAATTTGTGCAAAAGTACAAAAAAAATTACGATTTTTTAAATCTGTAAATACATATTTGTGAAATCAATAACTCCAAAGCTTAAAAATATCTGAAAAAAATATTTCTTTTTACTTTTTTCAAAGATTTAAAACCTATCTTTCTTATTATAAAACAGTTAAAGAATAAAAAATCAATGAAGCAGCTGTTAACCAACAAAAAGATTAAAGAAAAAGAAATCTTCTACTATCGCTTTTCAGCTACTCCTTTTGGCAGTTATAGCAGCCTTTTTAAACTAGCATAAACCGCTAATTCTACATCGGCCGAATTCCGAATAGTTAATTGTTCTAATAACTCATTCAATGCTTTTTTATCAACATTTTGTTTTTCTTCAATCGCTAATAAAAGCTGCTTTGAAATTACACTTAAGTTATTTAACATCGGTAAAACAGGCTGAATCAATGGAGCGTTAGCACTTAGTGCAATTAAATCATTATTCATGGCTATCCATTTTATTAAAAAACTCGTTACCCCAGTTTGATTTTCAGGGCTTTTATTTTCTAAATATTGATTTACTGCCTTATTAAAATCATAAGCATCAGAAGCATCGGCTGTACAAGCATCAGCAAATAGCGTTAGTGGAGAATACATAAAATACTTTTTCCCACCACCATTACGTTTGTAATTTTTTAAAGGTTCACAAATATTCGTAAAATCATTCAACGCCCTGGTGTCTTGATAATTAGTAATATTTCTCAAAATCACTTCTTTATTTCTAATATGCATTACTCCTACTTCTTCCAGTCTGGACGAAATGACTTTTAACCTTTTGTGCATACTACTTAAATCGGTAATAGTATCATTTGACCATAATCTCTCCGCTATTGCAGCAGTTCTTGGCCAGATTCTTGAATCTATGTTTAAAGGCGTAACCAGTTCGCTCCACATGGCCGCCTCCCCACCTAGTATTCGTGCCTTTTCTTCCGGAGAAAGAGCAATATTTTTAGGTAATGGATCATTTAAATAATGACCATCAACACTAAGCATCAAATCGATATAATATCCATTAGACAAAACAGTATTATAACCATTTTTTGCAGCTGCAATTAGAGCGCCACCGGGAGTAACTCCTTCGTTGCCTCCTCTCCATGCATGAATAATGGCGTCTTTAGACATGTCTTTGGTCATAATCTCCTCCCACCCCATCAGTCGTTTATTATGCTTCTTTAACATCGGTATCAACTTCATGTTGAAATAGGTTTGCAAGTCATGATTACTTGTTATTTTATTTCCTTTTTTAAATTCCTCAATAGCTGGATTTGCATTCCACTCTTTACCGTTGTTTTCGTCTCCGCCAATGTGAAAATATTTACTGGTAAACAGTGGACAAACTTCGTCAAAAATTTCGCCTAATAATTGATATGTTTTAGGATTCGTAGGATCAAGTGCCGAATCATAAATTCCGGACCTTCGTCCAACAGTATAAGGCGTGCTACCAATTTGTTTACTCCCTATTTCAGGATAAACAGAAAGTAAAGCGGAAGCATGGCCGGGAATATCTATTTCAGGTACTACCATAATCCCGCGTTCATCAGCATATTTGACAATGTCTTTAATTTCTTCTTGGGTATAATAATCTCCGTCTGAAGCCAACTGGGTCAACTTTGGATGTTTTTTTATTTCGATTCTCCAACCTTGATCATCGACTAAATGCCAATGAAAGACATTCATTTTCATTGAAGCCATCGCATTAAGATTTCTCTTGATAACATCAACAGGTTGAAAATGCCTTGCTGCATCAATCATCAACCCTCTCCAAGTAAACCGTGGCGAATCCGTAATTTCTACTGCTGGAAAATAAAAAGAGGTGCCATTATTTTGCATTAATTGCAATAAGGTCTCCAATCCATGTAAAGCACCTAAATCATTTGTCGCATTAAGTGTAATCTTGCCTGATACTATAGAAAGCTGATAACTTTCGTCTTCGTTTAATCCAACCTTTCCCTTTCGACCGCAGTTTATCAGTAATTCTGCTTCAGGAAATTCATTGATTTTTGTGACATATGCCTGTCCTAAAAACAATCCAGTTCTACTATCTAATCTTCTTAGAAAGTTAGTTGTACCTATAAATAGTCTGGCATCTGGGTTACCTGTAATATTGACTTTGAATTGTTTGGTCAACATAAAAGTACCTGAAGTCAAATTTATGTTTTGTGGCCAAGGCATAAGGTCTAATTGCTCTTTTCTAATTTGAGCATTCGACACAAAAGCGGCCAACAATAGTATAACAATGTATTTCATAGATTTTTTTATGCGTTTAATTTTTTGTTTTTTTAATAATCAAATCGTTTAAAAGCTTCAATGGCTTCATATTCAGGTAGCCCTAAGTTATCATAAAGCGTGGCGGTATGTTTATTGCGGTCCTCGGCTCTTACCCAAAATTCTCTTGAATCATCCCCTTGATACATCACCATATCCTTTTGGGACTGATGGTACAAAATAGCGTGCCTTTTTAACAGTACTTCGTCTGGACTTAACGGTACTGCCATATCGATTTCATGAAGTTCCCATTCATGCCAAGCACCGCGATACAACCACAGCCAGCAATCATGCATATATGATTGGGGTTTTAATTGTTTCATAGCCGCAAATATGGCATTCAAGCAAACTTCATGTGTACCATGTGGATCTGCTAAATCTCCTGCTGCAAAAACTTGATGTGGTTTTATTTTTGCGATAATAGCAGCGACAATAGTAATATCTTCATCGCTTATTGGCTTTTTCTTTATATGCCCTGTTTCGTAAAAAGGCATGTCTAAAAAATGAATGTTTTTATCTTGCAATCCAATGTACCTCGTTGCACCGAAAGATTCTCGGCGCCTTATTAATCCCTTTAGCTTTCTAACTTCTATTGAATCAACTTGATTTTCAGTTTTATTATTTAAAAACTCGATTACTGAAGCAAAATTAATTGCGGCAGTGCCCATTCCAACAAAATCATTCCCCACTTCTGCAAATTTTAAGGCTTCATCGTCCGTAACTGCAATATTTCCAGAGGTTTGATATACGACATGGACATCATGACCTTGCTTTATCAATTTCGAAAAAGTACCTCCCATCGAAATCACGTCGTCATCCGGATGAGGACTAAAGAGGATTACTCTTTTTTGACTTGGACTCGCTCGTTCCGGCCGATAGGTATCATCTGTATTGGGTTTTCCACCCGGCCATCCCGTTATGGTACGTTGCAATACATTAAACATATTAATATTTAAATCATACGCAGATCCTTCTTCGGCCAAGAGATCAGACATTCCGTTATTATTATAATCTCTGTCGGTCAGCTTTAAAATTGCTTGATCCGTCTTTTGACACAGCCAAACAATAGCTTTACTCTTCAATTCTTGAGTCCAAATACAGTCACCAACCAACCAAGGTGTTTTAAATCGGGTCAATTCTGATGCTGCCGACTGGTCCAAAACAAAAGTGGCATTCGGATGATTTTGCAAAAACGAAGCGGGAACTTCAGCGCTGATGTCTTCCTGAATTGTTCTTTTGATTATATCGGCTTTGTTTTGTCCCCAAGCCATCAAAACAATTCTCTTGGATTGTAAAATAGTGGAAACACCCATGGTAATTGCTCTTTTGGGAACATTGTCAGTACCGTTAAAATCAGAAGAAGCATCGACACGTGTAATATGATCTAGAGTAATAATTCGGGTTCCAGAATTAATATGCGATCCTGGCTCATTGAATCCTACATGTCCAGTACGTCCGATACCCAACAACTGAAAATCAAGTCCTCCTAAATTTTTTATTTTGATTTCATAATCGATGCTGTACTGCTTTATTTCTTCAATAGAGACGGTTCCGTCTGGTATGTTGATGTTTTCCAGTTTTATGTCAATATGATCAAAAAGATGTTGGTGCATGAAATAATGATAGCTTTTGTTATTGTCTATTCGCATCGGATAATATTCATCCAAATTAAAAGTAATTACATTTCTAAAACTAAGCCCCTCTTCTTTATGCATCCGCACTAATTCTTCATATACCATTATGGGCGAAGAGCCTGTAGCCAAGCCAAGAATACAATTTTCTTTTTTCTGTTGTTTGGATTTAATTAAGTCAGCAATTTCTTTAGCAACAATCATAGATGCTTCTGCCGCATTTTTGAAAATTACGTTATGGATCTTTTCAAACCGCGTGTCTTCAAATTTACCGGGGCTTTCATAGCTGATCTCTAGCTTGTTGTTAAAATTACTTTTCATATTGTTTTGTTTATTACTGAATCATAAAGGTATGAAAATTTCGACTCGTTATAAGTACCGTTGTTTTACCAATAAAGTCTTCGGTTAAGTTAATAAAAGTGTAATTTCAAGTCTTTATTAGAAATTAATTCTATTCGATAAGATGTTAATAAGAGAAAAAATTGAAAAAAAATCATGCTTTTATAACAAAAAGTAATTATTCTATAATTATAATAAGATTTATTCGAAATTGTTTTTTTTTAATTTGAGTAACAAATATATTTACGCTCTTTCAATTACCAAAATTGAAATTTTACATATAAAAAAATTAACCAATTTACCACTATGAGTACAGAACAAACTAAGTCAAATAATTCCGCGTTATACACGCTCATCACGGTGTTTTTCTTCTGGGGATTCATTGGAGCATCAAACGGTGTTTTTATTCCCTTTTGCAAAGCCAAGTTCGGTTTAGATCAATTTCAAAGTCAGCTAATTGATTTTGCATTTTATGGTGCCTATTATATTGGCGCATTACTTCTTTTTGTATTTAGTAGCCTAGCTAAAAAAGACATTTTGAATGGTTGGGGATTCAAGAAGGGAATAATATATGGATTATTGATTAGTACTTTTGGAGCAGTATTAATGATATTAGCTGTTACTCAAGGGAGTTATTTGTTTATATTAGGAGCCTTATTTATTGTTGCCTTAGGTTTTTCATTGCAGCAAACTTCTGCACAACCTTTTGCAGCTTCACTAGGAGAAGCTCACACGGCATCAAGCAGATTAAACCTTGCAGGCGGAATCAACTCATTAGGAACTACTATAGGACCGATAGTTGTTTCTTTTGCTTTATTTGGTGTGATATCTGGTGTTAGTATCGAAGAGTTTGCACAAAAAGCAAATTCATTGGATTCTATGAGAATTCTATATGTGTTTGTTGGAGGCTTATTCCTATTGGCTGCAGCCTTATTTTATTTTTCAAAAAAATTACCGTCGGGAAAAAGTGATTCTTCATTTGAAACGGCAAACAAAGCAATGAAAACGCTAATCGCAATTACTTTAGTATTAGTTGGAATATTTGCCTATATTTTTTCACGTTATGAAGACCCTCAATTTATTGCTCATTTTATAGATAATAATGAGAAAGATTATTTAGGATTAGGGTTAACCGTTGCAACACTACTTGTTGTTGTTTTAGGTCTTTTGTTTGCTAATACTACAGCTCAAAAAAATCCAGAAGGATGGGGAGCAATGAAATACCCACAATTGGTTTTAGGTATGTTAGGTATCTTTACCTATGTAGGTGTCGAGGTAACTATCGGAAGTAATTTAGGTGAGTTGTTAAAGACTGATTTATTTGGTCAAATTACAGGATCTGCTTTAGCTCCTTATATTTCTATGTACTGGGGAAGCTTAATGATCGGACGTTGGGCTGGTGCGATTTCAGTATTTAATCCTTCTAATAAATTAAAGAAAATTTTACTTATTGTTGTTCCTTATGTTGCCTTTGGAGTAGTTCTATTTGTAAATTACATCAGTGGACAAGACGTGACGCCATTATATGCTTATGCCTTTGTTATCGTTTTTCAAATAGCTGGTTTTTTCTTAGGTCAAGACAGACCTGCAAGAACATTGATGATTTTTGGATTAATGGGTATGATTGCCATGATTATTGGTTTATCAACTACTGGAACTGTCGCTATTTTTGCATTTATGAGCGGTGGATTATTTTGTAGTATTATGTGGCCTTCTATTTTCTCATTAGCTATCGCTGGTTTAGGAAAATACACCTCTCAAGGTTCAGCATTTTTAGTAATGATGATTCTAGGTGGCGGGATTATTCCCCCATTACAAGGAAAACTTTCTGATATAATAGGAATCCATGCTTCGTATATTATTCCTGTTTTGTGCTTTGGATATTTGGCTTTCTTTGGATGGAAAGTAATAGGAATCTTGCAAAAACAAGGAATTGGTCACGATATTGAAGTGGGTGGAGCTCACTAATACAAATCAATACTTTTTTTAAAAAAGGGGCTTAATTATTATTCAAACAGTAGAACCATCAAATTGAATTTTGATGGTTCTTTTTTTTCGGTATTATTTTGAGTTTTGAATTTTAAAAAAATATATTTGTCTAAAATTATTAAATATGAAAAAATCTTTACTCCTACTCTCTTTTATTATCCTTGTTGCAGCATGCGGTGTAAAGAGTACTCAAAACTTATTAAGTTCCGGTAATTACGATGCGGCAATAAATAAAGCAGTTTCTAACTTGCGTACCAACAAAGAAAAAAAAGGAAAACAGGATTACATCTATTTACTAGAAGAAGCTTTTGCTAAAGCCAAAGAGCGCGATTTGAACGCTATAAATTTATTGGCCAAAGATGCAAATCCTGTCAAGCTGGAAAAAATGTACAATATGTATCTGCAACTCAACTCGCGTCAGGAAAAAATTAAACCAGTACTTCCTTTGGGATTGATTAGAGAAGGGCGAAATGCAATATTTCCTTTTGACAATTATAATGACCAAATCATTGATAGTAAAAATGCCCTTTCTGCGTATTTATATGCTAATTCAAAAAAGTTGTTATTAACCGACAATAAAATGAATTTCCGGAAAGCGTATGATGATTTAGGATATTTGAATCAGATAAACCCTAATTATAAAGATGTTTTAAGTCTTATGGACAATGCACTCTTCAAAGGTTCTGATTATGTCATGGTGGAAACAATTAACCAAACCAATATGATTATACCTGCCCGTTTACAAAATGATCTATTGGACTTCAGTACCTACGGATTAAATGATAAATGGACAGTGTACCATTCCTCTAAGCAAAAAGGCATTAAGTATGATTACGGAATGCTTATTCGTTTCAATCAAATATACATTTCACCGGAGCAAATCAATGAGAAAGAATTTGTAAAAGAACGTAAAGTAAAAGAGGGTTCGAAGAAACTGTTAGACGATAGGGGAAAAGAAGTCTTAGACAAGGATGGTAAAGTAATCATGGTAGATAATTTTAGAGATGTAACCATTCGAATTTATGAATTCAGACAGTTTAAATCGTGCCAAATTACAGCTATTGTTGATTATGTTAGTTACCAAGACAACCGTCTTCTAAAATCATTTCCTTTGACTGCCGAAAATATCTTTGAAAATATTTACTCTAAATACAAAGGAGACAAGCGCGCCTCAGACGATAATTACGCTTCGTATTTTGATAATAATAGGTTGCTTTTTCCAACCAATGAGCAGATGGTTTATGATACTGCCGAAGATTTAAAATTGAAAATAAAAGAGATAATAAGCAGGAATCCATTTAGAAATTAAACGAATAACAAAACTCCTTGAGAACCATATTTCTCAAGGAGTTTTTTTTTAAAATTCAACAAAGAATTAAAATTTTGTTAGAAAATGTAAAATAAGTATTCTGCTATGAAAAATAGTGTACTTTTGCACTAATGAATAATACAATTTTAAATATTAATCCAATCTCACGGACAATCAAACCTACTACTTCACCCGAAGTACGGACGCTATTAGTATAGTTTCCAAAGTTGTTTTGTAAATATTTTTATTCATTTATTATTTTTTCGTTTTGAAATCACATTTATTTTCTATTGGAATAGTATTTTCCAAAATCAGTATACCATTTATATTATTCTATTGTTATTCAGATTATTGGACTATAAATTCGTATTTTAGTTTTTTTATTCAAGGAAGCAAAGAATGTATTTCAAAACTAACTTACAAATCATTTTTTAACTCAAAAATTCAACTCTTGTAATGAACATCTCTATTATTATAGCCCAGGAAGAGCATTATAAGTACGCAGAAATTATTTGCGATACTATAGAATCATCTGCCTTATTGAGAGGAACGGGGATTGCAAAAAGAACTCCTGAATATATCCTGAAAAAAATGGAAAATAAGGATGCCGTTATCGCTTTAGACAATGGTACTTTTGCAGGCTTTTGTTATATCGAAAGTTGGCAAGACAGCAACTATGTCGCACATTCAGGATTGATCGTACATCCCGATTACAGAAATTTAGGTTTGGCCAAAAGAATTAAATCCAAGGTTTTTGATTACTCGTTAGAAAAATATCCAAATGCTAAAGTATTCGGAATCACAACGGGTCTTGCCGTCATGAAAATCAATTCTGAACTAGGGTACAAACCCGTGCCATTTTCTGAATTGACTACGGATCCAAGTTTTTGGAAAGGATGTCAAACCTGTACTAATTATGAAATTCTAAAAAGTAAAGAAAACAAAATGTGTTTGTGTACTGGAATGCTTTATGACCCGAAGGAAAAAGCGAAAGTTCCACCAAAGCACCCTTTTAATGTCCGGATTTGGAACCGATTGAAAAAAATCAAACAAGCCCTTTTCTTAGAAGACTAATTTAGAATAAAACAAAAAATATAATCTGCTAAAGGCTTAAAGCCAATAGCCCATAATAGCTCAAAAAAATGAAAAAAGTTGTATTAGCATATAGTGGAGGTTTAGACACCTCATATTGCCTTAAGTATTTAAAAAACGAAAAAGGATATGAAGTTCACACCGTATTAATCAATACTGGAGGTTTTGATGATGCCGAATTAAAAGCAATTGAAGAAAGAGCCTACGAATTAGGAAGCGCAAAACACGCTAACCTAACCATTGTAGATCAATATTATGACAAAGCAATCAGGTATTTAATTTATGGCAATGTATTGAAAAACAATACCTATCCTTTATCCGTAAGTGCTGAACGTGTTTTTCAAGCTATTGAAGCGATAAAATATGCAAAATCAGTTGGTGCAACTGCAATTGCTCATGGAAGTACAGGTGCAGGGAATGACCAAATTCGTTTTGATTTAATTTTCCACACCATCGCTCCCGAAATTGAAATCATTACTCCTATTAGAGACTTGAAATTATCAAGACAAGAAGAAGTAGATTATTTATCAAAAAATGGGGTACACTATTCTTGGGAAAAAGCACAATATTCTATCAACAAAGGGCTTTGGGGAACAAGTGTTGGCGGAAAAGAAACTTTAACATCAAATCAACCACTTCCTAATGATGCCTATCCTTCGCAATTACAGAAAGAAGGAGAAGAAAAAGTGACTTTAACCTTTGAAAAAGGAGAATTGGTGGAAATCAACAATATAAAAAAGTCACCTATTGATAATATTGTAATTCTTGAAAAATTAGCAAATGCTTTTGCTATTGGTAGAGATACGCACGTAGGTGACACTATTATTGGAATTAAAGGAAGAGTTGGTTTTGAAGCTGCTGCTCCATTAATTATTATAAAAGCACATCATCTACTAGAGAAACATACTCTTGGTAAATGGCAACAATACTGGAAAGAGCAGCTAGGAAACTGGTACGGAATGTTATTTCATGAAGGACAATTTCTTGATCCTGTGATGAGAAACATTGAAGCTTTCCTTGAAGACACTCAAAAAACAGTAAACGGGAAAGTGATCGTTTCTTTAAAACCATATCACTTTACGCTTGACGGAATTGAATCAGATAACGATTTGATGAATACCGGTTTTGGGCAATACGGTGAAATGAACAATGCTTGGACATCTGATGATGCAAAAGGATTTATCAAGATACTTGGAAATGCCCAAAACATATTTTCGTCTGTAAACAATGAAACTTACGAGTAAATTAAGGCTTTTTATAAGGAGCAGAAACATTTTGCTCTTTAGGAAATTCCGTCCCGCTTTCCGTTGCAATCTTTTCCTTTTTGAAAAAAAGTAAAAGGATTTTCACTGCAATCGGGGCTAATAAGGAAGTTTCGTTTTACACAGAAACTTTTTACAATCTGTTTATACCATTACGCAATTAAGTTTCATTCAACTTAATTTTCCTTAATTCCTTAATGGTTTAAACAAAAAATGTTTTAAAAAATAGATCTTATGATTAATGTTGGAATAATAGGAGGTTCAGGATATACCGCAGGAGAATTAATCAGAATTTTGATGTTTCACCCTAAAGCAAAACTTGATTTTGTTTACAGCACTACAAATGCAGGTAAACCTTTATCAGTGGCGCACCATGATTTGATGGGTGATATTGAAATGAATTTTACTGATACGGTAAACCCGAATGTCAATGTAGTTTTCTTGTGTCTGGGTCATGGAAAATCGATTCAGTTTTTAGAACAAAATCAATTTGCCAGCCATACTAAAATCATCGATTTAGGAAATGATTTCAGATTGACAAAAGACAACCAATTTGAAGGAAAATCATTTGTTTACGGTTTACCTGAACTGAATAAAGCCAATATTAAAAACGCCAACTATATCGCAAATCCAGGTTGTTTTGCTACGGCTATCCAATTGGCTTTATTACCGCTTGCAGCTGACGGACTATTAAATAACGATGTGCATATCAATGCTACAACGGGAAGTACTGGCGCAGGAGTTAGCCCATCAGAAACTACACATTTCAGTTGGAGATCAAATAATATGTCGCATTACAAAGCATTCGATCATCAGCATTTAGGTGAGATTAACCAAAGTGTGAATCAATTACAAGCTGATTATACAAACGAATTAATTTTCGTGCCTAACAGAGGAGATTTTGCAAGAGGAATTTTTGCTACGCTTTATACTACTGTAGAAGAAAGTTTAGAAGATCTGGTTGCGAAATATGAAGCTTTTTATAAAGACCAACCTTTCGTAACCGTTACCACTACAAACATCAATCTGAAACAAGTAGTACAAACGAATAAGTGCATCATTAGTTTAATGAAAAAAGGAAACCGGGTACTAATTACTTCAATAATTGATAATTTAGTAAAAGGCGCATCAGGACAAGCCATCCAAAACATGAATTTAATGTTTGGATTAGAAGAATCTACAGGATTGCACTTGAAACCAAGCGGATTTTAAATCCCCACCCCGACCCTCCCCGAAGGGGAGGGAGACGAGACTTTATCAACGTTGTAAATTATTTTAGTTTCGTCAACTAAGTAATTAAAAAATGAAAATGAATTAATATAATCGTGATATATCTTTTTTTCTCTTAAAATAGAGAAAAAACAGATAAGAAACTAAAAGCAATACCCCCGTTGTAAGCATTTATTCCCCCTCCTTCGGAGGGGGCTAGGGGGAGGAACAATATGAACTTATTTGACGTTTACCCATTATACCCTATCACTCCAGTAAAAGCATTAGATTGTATTATTACAGATGATAAAGGAATCGAATATTTAGATTTATACTCTGGTCACGGAGTAATTTCTATAGGTCACACACAACCATATTATGTAGCCAAAGTAAAGGCCCAACTGGATAATTTGAGTTTTTACTCGAATGCAATTCAGAATCCGTTGCAAGTGGAGCTGGCAGATAAACTAGGAAAACTTTCGGGTTATACAGATTACAGTTTGTTTTTATGCAGTTCTGGGGCTGAGGCCAATGAAAACGCTTTAAAAATGGCTTCTTTTCATACCAATAAATCCAGAGTAGTCTCTTTTCACAATGCTTTTCATGGGCGTACTTCTGCAGCGGTAGCAACAACCGATAATAAAAAGATTGTCGCACCTATTAACGCACAACAAATAGTTACATTCTTGCCTTTGAACGAAATTGATTTGGTGGAAGCCGAATTGATAAAAGGAGATGTCGCTTGTGTAATCATTGAGCCTATTCAAGGTGTAGGTGGTTTAGACCAAGGAACGACCGAGTTTTTTCAAGCTTTAGAAAAAGTGTGTAAGGCGAATGATGTTGTTTTAATTTTGGATGAAGTACAATCTGGTTTTGGAAGAAGCGGGAAGTTCTTTGCACATCAATTTCATGACATCAAACCTGATATTATATGTATGGCAAAAGGAATGGGTAACGGCTTTCCAATCGGTGGAATTCTAATTGCTCCTCATTTTCAAGCGAGTTACGGTTTACTAGGAACTACTTTTGGTGGAAGTCATTTGGCCTGTGCCGCAAGTATTGCCGTTTTAGAGGTAATCGAAAGCCAGAATTTGATGGAAAACGCAAAAAAAGTAGAAGCCTATTTTATGCAAGCCATAAAAGTAATTCCTGAAATTATCAAAGTCAAAGGAAGAGGATTAATGTTAGGAGTTGAATTTGATTTTGACGTAAGCGCTTTGAGAAAGAAAATGATTATTGAAAAACACATTTTCACTGGTGGAGCTAATAATAAAAACCTATTAAGAATTCTTCCTCCTTTAACAATTACAACAGCCGCAATTGATACTTTTATTGTGGCTTTGCAAGAATCATTAGTGGAACTAAAATAATAATCATGAGTCAAATTTTACCAATAGACAAAAGAAATGCCGTTTTAAGTCGAATGGCTGTGCTTCTCGAACAAGAAAGAACAGCTATAAAAACCACAAACCAGCAAGATCTTGCCAACTATTCTGGTGATGATTTGGCTATGGAGAAACGCTTGCTCGTTGATGATGCTAAAATTGACGGAATGATTCTTTCTTTACAACAACTAGCCAGCCAAGAAGATCCTGTGGGGCAAGTGCGTTTTAATTTTACGCATGATAATGGTTTAAAAATCAGTAATAAAACAGCTGCTTTTGGAACTATTTTAATCATTTATGAATCAAGACCAGATGTTACTGTTGAAGCGGGCGGAATAGCATTCAAATCAGGAAATAAGATTTTGCTTAAAGGCGGAAAAGAATCACTACTTTCTAATTTAAAAATTGTCAGTCTTTGGCATCAAGCCTTAAAAGATAATGATGTTGCTACTTCATGTGTGGAATATTTGAATTATGACCGAACAGAAACACAAGTATTTCTTGAAAAACCAACACAAAAAGTCGATTTAATCGTTCCTCGTGGTGGTGAAAACCTAATTAATTTTGTTAAGAAACACGCTACTTGCCCAGTAATTGTAAGTGGTAGAGGAAATAATTTTGTGTATGTAAATGCCGAAGCGAATATTGAAAAAGCTATTGCTATTATCATCAACGGAAAGACATCAAACATCTCTGTTTGTAATGCTTTAGACAAAGTACTTATTGATACAAATTTACCAAATTGGGAAATTTTTGCCAAGCAAATTATCAGAGAGCTTCAACTATTTAATGTTACGGTACTAGGAGATGATGCTGTTGCAAAAGCGACCGGAGTACAAGAAATTGAATCTGATTTGATTTGGTATGAGGAGTTCTTAGATTACAAAATCGTCATTGGAGTTACCAATTCTGATCAAGAAGCAATTAAAAAAATAAACAAATATTGTGGCGGACATTCGGCTTCTATCATCACGAAAAATGATGCTGTAGCGCAGGAATTCATGGAAAACGTGGATACGGCAGCAGTGTATCATAATGCATCAACTCGGTTTACTGATGGCGGTCAATTGGGTCTTGGTGGTGAACTTGCCATCAGTACTGATAAATTGCATCAAAGAGGACCAATAGGATTGCAGCACCTAGTTACCAATAAATGGTATATTTATGGAGAAGGGCAAATAAGGTAGTTTGCAGTGTACAGTTCTTAGTGTTCAGTAATCAGTCTAAGAAAATAGTAATTGGAAATAAGGAAAAAATACTAACACAAAGCTTTGCGAACTTTGCGTTTTTGTAGATAAAAAAGGATAAAAGAATCTTTGAGCCCTTTGCGGTTAAAAGAAAACACATAGAAACCTATTTGGTTAAATAAAAATTATGGCTAAAAAAAGAATATTACTAAAAATAGGTACAAATACACTAACCAGAGAAACCAATCATATTTCGAGAGGAAAGATTGAGGATATTGGAATGCAAATAGCCGCTTTAAACGAAGAATACGAATTTATCATTGTAAGTTCAGGTGCTATCGCTGCAGCAAAACAGTTTGTAAAACTGGAAAGTAAAGGCAAAGAAATAGTAGTTAAACAAGCGTTGGCTTCTATTGGACAACCTCATTTAATGCGGATTTTCCATGAGAACTTCAGTGATTTAGGATTGCTTACTTCGCAGTGTCTACTCTCCTATTCCGACTTTGAAAAAGACCAATCAAAAGTAAATATTGTCAATACAATCAATGTCTTAGTCGAGAACAATTACATTCCGATTATTAATGAAAATGATACCGTAGCCACAGATGAAATTCAGTTTGGTGACAACGATAAATTAGCCGCTCTAGCTGCCGTTTTATTAAAAGTGGATATACTAATTATCGCAACTAATACAAATGGAATTTACACTAAATCGTCTATCCACGATTCGATACCTGAAACTATTACATTAGTTAAAGACCTTCAATCGCTTGAAAAAGAAATAGGTGACTTTAAGTCTTCACAGGGTACCGGCGGAATGCAATCTAAAATTGAAGCGGCAGCAATTGCTAAAGCGGCAAATATCGAGACTTGGGTTGTCAATGGTTTAAACGATAACTTTATTTTGAACGCCTTAGAAAATAAAATACCTTTTACAAAAATTAATTAGGTTAGAAAACAAACTATGATAGATATTAAAGACTTTGTAGAAAAACTTAGGCTTCCTTTCTTAACTAAGATAGCGCTGCAGCCCTGGGAAATAACAAATGAATTAAAACATAATTTAAGCAGATACATTCAAGAACTAAACAAGGATGATTATATTATTACTGATGGAATTGCAATTCATAAAACGGCCATTATTGAACGTGGAGTTGTACTTAAAAGTCCAGTAGTTATTAACGAAAACTGTTTTGTTGGAGCAAATGCTTATTTTAGAGAAGGTGTTTTTTTAGATAAAAATGTTAAAATAGGTCCAGGATGTGAAATTAAAGGCAGTATACTTTTATCGAATAGTGCGATTGCACATTTTAATTATATCGGAAATAGTATAATTGGTAAAAATGTAAACTTTGAAGCTGGCTCAATTGCAGCAAATCATTTTAATGAACGAATTGATAAGAATATATTTGTAAAATATAAATCAGAAATTATTAATACCAATTCTCAAAAATTTGGCGCTTTAGTTGGCGATAATTCTAGAATAGGAGCAAATGCGGTGCTATCACCTGGAACAATTCTTGAAAAAAATTCAATTGTAAAAAGACTTGAATTAATAGAACAAATATAAAAAACGGAGTTAAATTATATAAAAAAGATGAACTACACTTCAATAAAAGATATCGACTCACTCTCTAAATGGGTAAAGTCGGCAATTAAAATTAAGAGCCAACCGCTTAAAAATAAAAAACTAGGAAAGAACAAAACTTTAGGGATGTTGTTTTTTAATCCAAGTTTAAGAACACGATTAAGTACACAAAAAGCAGCTCTAAATTTAGGTATGAATGTCATGGTCATGAATTTCACAAATGAAGGTTGGACACTGGAATTTGAAGATGGAGCTGTCATGAATCAGGGCGCTTCTGAACATATAAAAGAAGCTGCAGAAGTAGTGTCTCAATATTGTGATATCATCGCTATTAGAGCTTTTGCTGGATTGGTAGACAAAGAAAAAGACAATGCCGAAACCGTAATGGCTGGATTTTTAAAATATGCCACTGTGCCTATCGTTAATATGGAAGCTGCAACAGGACATCCTTTGCAGTCTCTTGCTGATGCGATTACCATGGAAGAATTCAAAACAGCACACAGACCAAAGGTAGTTTTATCTTGGGCACCACACCCCAAAGCTTTACCTCAGGCTGTAGCCAATTCCTTTGTGGAAATGATGCAGTTGCAAGATGCAGACTTTGTCATTACGCATCCTGAAGGCTACGAATTGAATCCAGAAATTACAAAAGATTCGAAGATTGAATACGATCAAAATAAAGCATTTGAAAATGCCGATTTCATCTATACTAAAAACTGGAGTAGCTATAAAGACTACGGAAAAATCACTAATAGTGATCCAAATTGGACAGTAACAGCAGATAAAATGAAACTGACTAATAAAGCCAAGTTCATGCACTGTTTACCAGTTAGACGTAATGTAATTGTTACCGATGAAGTACTAGACAGCGAAAATTCAATTGTAATTGAACAGGCCAACAATAGAACCTATGCCGTACAATTAGTGTTGCAAAAAATATTAAAAAATGGGCAATAAAAAATCCGTTATAGTAATAAAAATTGGTGGAAACATTATTGATGATCCCAAAGAGCTACAACAGTTTCTAACTTATTTCTCCAAAATTGAAGGCTATAAAATACTTGTTCATGGCGGGGGAAAGTCAGCGACAAAAATGGCTCAAAGCATTGGTTTAGTTCCACAAATGATTGACGGACGTCGTATCACTGATGCGCCTATGCTTGATGTGGTAGTAATGATTTATGCTGGGCAAATCAATAAAAACATTGTAGCTCAATTACAAGCACATAATACTAATGCGATGGGATTTTCTGGAGCGGATGGAAATTTAATTCAGTCTGACAAAAGGAACCATCCCACCATCGATTACGGCTTTGTAGGCGATGTGAAATCAGTGAATACGCCCCTACTAGAAACTTTACTTTCTAGCAGAATAGTTCCTGTTTTTTGTGCGATTACCCATGATAAAAATGGGCAGTTATTAAATACAAATGCGGATACTATTGCAAGTGAATTAGCCATTGCCTTGTCAGAAGTATTTGAGGTGACTTTGAATTATTGTTTTGAAAAACCAGGCGTTTTATTCGATTCAGAAGATAATTCCTCTGTAATTTTAAATATGAATGCCGAATTATATTCGAAATTAAAAGTAGAAAAAGCCATTCATTCAGGAATGATTCCAAAACTAGATAATTGCTTCAATAGCTTGTCTAAAGGAGTTCAAAAAATACGAATTGGACACCATAGCATGTTACAAAACGACGATGCTATTTGTACAACAATACAACTATAAAATGTCCGCACCCCAGCCCTCTCCAAAGGAGAAGGTGTAGCAACGGATATTGTTTATCGCATATCTAATAAAAAATAAAATTTGCGCCTTTGCGCCTTAGTGGCAAAAACAAAAATAAAATGAAAAACATCGAAATCCTTACACAAGAAGCTATTTCCCTTTTAGAAGCACTAATTGAGACTCCTTCCTTTTCAAGTGAAGAAGATAAGACCGCTTTACTAATTGAAAACTGGTTCAATTTAAACGATATCCCTTTCAAAAGAGAAAACAATAATGTTTGGGCTTACAACATGCATTTTGACGCCGCTAAACCTACCCTACTTTTAAATTCACACCACGATACTGTAAGACCCAACCAAGCCTACACAAACGATCCGTTTAAGGCGATTGTAAAAGACGGGAAATTGTTCGGATTGGGGAGTAATGATGCAGGAGGTTGTTTGGTTTCTTTGTTGGCTACTTTTGTTCATTTTTATGCTAAAGAAAATTTGCCTTATAATATTGTAATTGTTGGTTCTGCCGAAGAAGAAAGCAGCGGTAAAAAAGGCTTAAATAGTGTCCTACAACATTTACCGGAACTAGAATGTGCTATTGTAGGAGAACCTACTTTAATGCAATTGGCAATAGCCGAAAAAGGATTATTAGTTCTTGACGTAAAGATAAAAGGAACGCCAAGTCACGCTGCCCATCAAAACGAAGATAATGCCATCTATAAAACAATTCCCGTGATGGAATGGTTTAAAAATTATACTTTCGACGAAATATCAGAGCAATTAGGCCCTGTAAAAATGACCGTTACCCAAATCAATGCCGGAAAACAACACAACGTCGTGCCGTCAGAATGTGATTTGGTTATCGATATCCGTGTCAACGACTGTTATACGAATCATGAAATTTTACAAATTGTAAAAGACAATGTCAATGCCGAAGTTACTCCCCGATCTATGAATTTAAGTTCGTCTTCTATTCCAGAATCGCACGGATTAGTGCAAGCCGGAATTGCTTTAGGTCGCACGACTTATGGCTCTCCTACTCTTTCTGACCAATCGGTTTTGAACTGTAAATCATTGAAATTAGGCCCTGGAGATACGCTGCGGTCGCACTCCGCAGATGAATTTATATATGTAAACGAAATTGAAGAAGGAATCAAATTGTATGTTAAAATACTGGGGGATTTCTTTAAGAAAATAGAATAATTGGGAGCAATTTCCCGCTATCCGTTACAATCTTTTATTTTTTAGATAAAAAATAAAAGGATTTCCACTGCTATCAGGGCTAGCATTTTGTGGTAACAATAAGATTAATATATAAAACTTTGCGATGCTCTGGGTCACCTTCGAGTATCTTTGCGAAACAAAACACACCACTATGAAACTTTGGGAAAAAGGAATACCTACTGATAAGCAAATCGAACAATTCACCGTTGGCAATGACCGAGAACTCGATTTAGTACTGGCAAAATACGATGCTTTGGGCTCTATTGCTCATGCCAAAATGCTGGGCCAAATTGGACTTTTGACCGATTCAGAAACTACATCTCTAGTTTCGGCTTTAGAAGAAATCATCCTTGATGTCGAAAAAGGAAATTTCGTAATCGAAGACAGCTTTGAAGACGTACATTCGAAAATCGAATATCTACTAACGGTAGAATTAGGTGATGCGGGTAAAAAGATTCACACCGCTCGTTCCCGTAATGACCAAGTATTAGTTGATGTTCACTTGTATTTGAAGGATGTTATTACAGATTTAAAAGAGCAAGTACGAACCTTGTTTGATTTGATGATGGAATCAGCCGAGAAACATCAAAATGTATTATTACCAGGATATACCCATTTACAAATCGCGATGCCGTCCTCGTTCGGAATGTGGTTTTCTGCTTATGCCGAAACCTTGATTGATGATATCACGATGTTGAATGCTGCTTTAAAAGTGGTGGATCAAAATCCGCTAGGTTCTGCAGCAGGATACGGAAGCTCCTTCCCTATCAATAGAACATTCACTACAAAAGAATTGGGTTTCGAAACCTTAAAATACAATTCGGTTGCTGCACAAATGAGCCGTGGAAAATCAGAGAAAATTTTAGCTTTTGCAATGAGTAGCGTGGCAGCAACTTTGGCGAAGTTCTCTATGGATGTCTGTTTGTACATGAGTCAGAATTTTGATTTTATCGGTTTGCCTGCACATTTAACTACAGGTTCTAGCATTATGCCACACAAAAAAAACCCAGATGTATTTGAATTAATCCGTGGTAAATGCAACAAGATTCAAGCGTTGCCATACGAAATTACCTTAATTACTAATAATCTTCCAAGCGGCTACCATAGAGATTTACAGCTATTGAAAGAAGGATTATTCCCGGCCATTCAAAACCTAAAAGCTTGTCTGGATATTGCCATTTTTTCGATCAAAGACATCAAAGTAAAGGACAATATCTTAGCCGATAAAAAATACGACTACTTATTTACCGTAGATACTTTAAACGAAATGGTGGTGGCGGGAATCCCTTTTAGAGATGCCTACAAAGCCGTTGCAGAACAGCTTGAAAACGGTACCTTTCAGTCTCCAAAAGAAACTAAACATACCCATGAAGGAAGTATCAATAATTTGTGTTTAGCAGAGATTAAGGATAAAATGAATTTGGCTTTCTAAAAACTACTTCATACCTAACTATTTTATAAATCCATTCCTTCAAACGAATGGATTTTTTTGTTTTTTAAATCAGTCCAAATCAAAGTAATTTTAAACTCCGAAAATTAACACATTTTGCATATATTTGAAAGTAGCCAATTTAAATTATAAATATGAACCCCTTTGAAGAACAAGCAACTCAAGCCCTTTTTGAGAAAAAATTAATAACGGATACCCAATTCAAACAAGTTAAAGCATATCGAAGTTTGGAAATTTTTTCACTAAATCTCGAGTTAAAACTGTTTCTATACCTTTCTATTTTGTCTTTTACGACAGGGATTGGAATATTGATTTATCAAAATATTGATACGATTGGTCATATTGCTATCTTATCTATATTATTAATTGTAACTATTGTTTGTTATTTTTTTAGTTTTAAAAATAGCACTGGATTTCAGAAAGGAGAAACAAGTTTTGACAACCCCATATTTGATTACCTTATTCTTGCGGCTGTTCTTTTGACTTGTATTTTTATAGGCTATTTACAATTTCAATACACTGCCTTTGGCACTCATTATGGGTTAGCTACTTTAATTCCCACTGCCATCGGACTCTTTTGTGCCTACTATTTTGATAACAAAAGCATCTTATCTATTGCTATCACCGGTCTAGCCGCATACATTGGTTTAACAGTTAGTCCTCAAGCACTGCTTAATAATGATTTTTACGAAACAAACACCTTAAGCTATTCAGCAATTGGCTTAGGAATAGTACTTGTTCTTTTGTCTATTTATAGTAACCAGATTACATTAAAAAAACATTTTACTTTAGTGTATTTGACTTTTGGATTACACCTTATAAGTATTTCCTGTGTCAATAATTTATTTGAGCCATACTGGTTAGTATTCGCAGTTATTTTAGCTGCTGCGTTGTATTACTTTTATATATCCAGTTACAAAGTCAAATCTGTTTCTCTTTTTGTTTTCACTATCATTTACGCCTATATTGGAGTTAATATCTTATTATTCAAAGCCATTCAATTTCTAAAGATTGATGATTTTTTAATTGCTTTCTCCTTTTTTATCCCCTTTTATTTAATCGTTTCTATAATCCTATTTATTCGCCTTATTAAAAAATTCAATAAAAACAGCAACGATGATAGTATACGATAAAGTAGAGTTAGAGAATTTAACTCTAGTCGAAGAAGCACATTCTTTAAAAGAAGCTAGCTTCATAGATAGTGAACAATATAAAGTGATTTCTAAACAATTAACAATTCCTAAAGGTAGTAACAACCTATTAATCAGACTGGCTTTTTTCATACTGGGAAGTTTTTTATATTCCTCTATTTGTGGTTTCTTAACTTTAATTAGCGAAAATGCAATAGGTGAAAATTTTAAAGTTATTGTATTTCTATATGCCGCGGTTGGTTTTGCAGGAGCAGAAGCCTTGACCCGTCTAAAATTTTATGGTCATGGATTAGATGATGCCTTTATAATAGGATCCCAATTAAATTTGGCAATAGCTATAGGACTTTTAACCGATGGAAACGAAATCGTAATTGCTTCTATTATCACACTAACCGCATTAATTAACTATCTCCGTTATTTACATCTCTCCATGGCACTACTATTTTGTTTAGCACTAACAGCAACGCTAACATACGCCATGTTTGAAATTGGTACTACCGGAAAAACCATTTTACCTTTTGTAATAATGTTATTTGCTGCAGCAATCTATTTTTTAAGTAAAACAATAATCTCTAAATTAGTACCCAATTTTTACTACAAAGGAGTTTTATTAGCGAATAGTTTTAGCCTTATTCTCTTTTATCTTTCAGGAAATTATCTAGTAGTGCGAGAACTTTCAGTTCTTCTGCTTGATGCGGCCATTGTTCCAGGTCATGATATCTCATTCGCATTCTTCTTTTACGGTTTTACCTTTGCAGTGCCCTTATTTTATTTAATTTATTCGATTTTAAAAAAAGATAGAATAATGCTTTGGATTGGGTTCTTAGCACTTGGTTTTTCTATTTATACCATCCGATTTTATTATGCTATTTTACCTATTGAAATTGTATTAACCCTTGGCGGAGTATTCCTCTTTGGATTTACTTACTTCGTAATAAAAAAACTAAAAGACAAAGAAGCTGGAGTGACATTCAAACCTGATCGTTTAACAAAAACAAATGCTTTTTTGAATGCCGAAATACTGATTTCTTCGCAACTGGGCTTAAAGCCGGAAATTACAACCGAGTCAAATATAGAATTTGGCGGCGGTGAATTTAGTGGCGGAGGTTCTGGTGGAGAATTTTAAAATAAAAAGCCACGAATTCACTAATCAAATTATTAATTAGTGAATTCGTAGCTTACTTTTTATCCTTTATAAGAACTATACTTTACTCTTCAAGGCTTCAGCATCGATATCGCTGTGGGAAACATCATAAACTGATTTCCCATCCTTAATCAACAGTAATTGAGGTGATTGATGCATTACACCAAAACGTGATGCTATGTCGTTAGAAATTTCACGATGTGCTATCAAATCTAAAAAATAAGGTGTAACTTTATCTGGGAAGTTAAATTCATTTTCAAATTGTTTCAAAGCCATCCTACTGATACTGCAGCGAGTACTATGTTTGAAGATAACCACTGGTTTTTCATTAGAAAGTGAAACAATCTCATTTAGCTGCTCCAAATCAGTTAAAGCATTCCAGTTCATTTTAGGTGTAGATTCATTTTGGTCTTCCGAAGAACTACCAAAGATATTTTTTAAAAAACTCATATTTTGTCTGTTATTAAGTCATTTTGACTTGGTTTCATGATAATAATCATATTTTATAAGCCATTTTGTCTGTACTATTGTAATGGAATGTAAATTGAAGATTAGTAGCAAAGTTATCAATTAACTGTAGTTATATAACTATAAACATCAAAAAAATCATGAACATAAATAAATTTACCATAAAATCACAGGAGGCTATTCAGCTTTCACAGCAGTTAGCACAGGACTTAGGCCAACAGCAAATTGAGAATGAACATTTGTTTAAGGCAATGCTTGAAGTGGACGAAAATGTGACTCCTTTTATTTTGAAAAAGCTAAATGTAAATGTGCCGCTATTTATTCAAATTTTAGACAGTACGATTCAGAGTTTTCCTAAGGTAACGGGAGGCGAAATAATGCTTTCTAGAACGGCAAATTCTACCTTAAACGAAGCAGAATCTATTGCTAAGAAAATGAACGATGAATTTGTTTCAATCGAACATTTAGTTTTGGCTATTTTTAATTCGAAAAGTAAAGCCGCCCAAATATTAAAAGACCAAGGCGTAACCGAAAAAGGATTGAAAGCCGCAATCGACGAATTGCGAAAAGGAGAAAGAGTAACTTCCGCCTCTGCTGAAGAAACGTATAATTCTTTAAATAAATATGCCAAAAATCTTAACGAACTCGCCAAAGCAGGGAAATTAGATCCTGTAATTGGTCGTGATGAAGAGATTAGAAGAGTATTGCAAATATTAACGCGTCGTACAAAAAACAACCCCATGCTTGTGGGAGAACCCGGCGTAGGTAAAACGGCCATTGCCGAAGGTTTAGCGCATCGAATTGTTGACGGTGATGTACCAGACAATCTGAAAGATAAAATCGTATTCTCACTAGATATGGGTGCCTTGATTGCGGGAGCTAAATACAAAGGAGAATTTGAAGAACGTCTAAAATCAGTGGTAAAAGAAGTAACTGCTGCCGAAGGTGATATTGTTTTATTCATTGATGAGATTCATACACTTGTAGGCGCTGGAGGTGGCGAAGGCGCAATGGATGCGGCAAACATTCTGAAACCAGCTTTGGCTCGTGGAGAACTGCGCGCTATTGGTGCAACCACATTAGATGAATATCAAAAATATTTCGAAAAAGACAAAGCGCTCGAGAGACGTTTCCAGAAAATAATTATTGAAGAACCAGATACTGAAAGTGCAATTTCAATCCTGCGAGGTATTAAGGAAAAATATGAAACACACCACAAAGTACAGATAAAAGACGAGGCGATTATCGCTGCCGTCGAATTATCGCAACGCTATATTACCAACCGTTTTCTGCCGGACAAAGCCATTGATTTAATGGACGAAGCCGCTTCAAAAATACGCATGGAAATCAATTCAAAACCCGAGGAACTTGATGTTTTGGATAGAAAAGTAATGCAACTCGAAATCGAAATTGAAGCCATAAAAAGAGAGAAAGACGAAAGCAAACTCAAAATTTTAGGAATGGATTTGGCCAATCTTAAAGAAGAGCGAAACGAAATTTATGCCAAATGGAAATCAGAGAAAGATGTTGTTGATAATGTACAAGCGATAAAAACAGAAATTGAAGATTATAAATACGAAGCCGAAAGAGCAGAACGCGAAGGTGATTATGGTAAAGTAGCCGAAATTCGTTACGGTAAAATCAAAGAAGCTCAAGAGCGTCTCGAAGTTTTACATAAGGAGCTAGTCGAGAACCAAGCTGGCGGAAGTTCCCTAATAAAAGAAGAAGTAACCCGCGAAGATATTGCCGAAGTAGTAGCCAAATGGACTGGAATACCAGTTATGAAAATGTTACAAGGAGAACGCGAAAAACTATTGCATCTGGAAGCCGAATTGCACCAACGTGTCGTAGGTCAGGAAGAAGCGATTGAGGCCGTAAGTGATGCCGTACGTAGAAGCCGCGCCGGATTACAAGACATGAAAAAACCCGTGGGAACCTTTCTATTCCTTGGGACAACAGGTGTTGGTAAAACCGAATTGGCAAAAGCATTGGCAGAATACCTGTTTGATGATGAAAATGCCATGACCCGTATCGACATGAGTGAATACCAGGAACGTCATAGCGTGAGCCGTTTAGTGGGCGCGCCTCCGGGATATGTAGGCTATGACGAAGGCGGTCAGTTAACGGAGGCGGTGCGTAGAAAACCGTATTCTGTAATATTATTAGATGAGATAGAAAAAGCACATCCCGATACGTTTAACATCTTGTTGCAAGTATTAGACGAAGGACGATTAACCGACAATAAAGGACGTCTCGCCGATTTTAAAAATACCATTATCATCATGACTTCTAATATGGGAAGCCAGATTATTCAGGAGAAATTTGAAAACCTAAAAGGCAGCATGGAAGAAGCCACAGAGGCCGCAAAAACCGAAGTGCTCAGTTTATTGAAACAAACTGTACGTCCAGAATTCATCAATCGTATCGATGAAATCGTGATGTTTACTCCTTTGAGCAGTGCTAATATCACTAAGATTGTTAGTTTACAACTGAAAAGCGTTTCTAAAATGCTTGCACTTCAAGGAATTACCATGGATGCCACACCCGAAGCTATCGCTTATCTGGCCGAAAAAGGATATGATCCACAATTTGGTGCCAGACCAGTGAAACGTGTAATACAAAGAGACGTATTGAACAGCCTCTCTAAAGAAATTCTAGCCGGAAAAATTGCTACAGACAGTATCATACTGCTCGATGCGTTCAACGGTGAATTGGTTTTTAGAAACCAAACAGAGTTAGTAGAATAATTGATTATTTTTTATATTTTAGTTGTAGTATTAAAACACAAGTCGCAAGGCTGGTGTTTTTTTTTATGCTGATTTTTAGGAGCATAAGGAGTTGTTTTTGTAAGCACGTTCCCTCCTGCTCTTGGCTATATCTCTTCGTTTCACTACGAGGATGCCGCCTCGATCAGGGCTAGTTAGAAGGTTTAGTTTTTCATAATAACGTAAACTAATCGTTGAGCAAGGAAATTCTGAGCGACAATGACATGCTGTAAAATTCATCTATTAGATTTTTTTTCGTTTAGATCATGAACTATTCGATTATTTGTAAATAAAATAGTATATATTTGATTGATGAGATATGCGCTATTAAGTGGCGTGTATTCAAGCTATAAAGAGGCGATATGTTATAAAGCATATATACTAGTTTGCAGAAATGACTGAAAAAAATCGGAGAAAAAACAAAAAAAAAAAAATGAAAAAGCATTTATTCTTAATTTTATTTACGTTAATTTTTACGTCTATTTATTCTCAACATAAAATCAAAGAAGCTTTTTCAGAAAAAACAATACCATTTGTAGAAATTTATTCTGAGAATGGAAATTTAATTGGATTGTCAGATACTAATGGAAATATCTCTTCTGATTTAGAAAATAAAATTTATAGTTCAAAAACAAAGAGTTTAACTTTTGTGAATTCT
Source organism: Flavobacterium sp. DW-iso2 (assembly GCF_058725285.1). Lineage (NCBI taxonomy): Bacteria > Pseudomonadati > Bacteroidota > Flavobacteriia > Flavobacteriales > Flavobacteriaceae > Flavobacterium > Flavobacterium sp. DW-iso2. The sequence goes on from NZ_JBZXDY010000023.1 coordinate 63,138, forward strand.
ACATATAAAACTACCGAAATAAACATTGAAACATTCAAAAACACGCCTATAATTTCTTTAAATCGAATTGTAACCGAACTTGAAGAAGTTGTAATTAAAGCAAAACCTAAAACATATAAATACCTAAAATTAAAAGGTTACTTTAGGAGTATTCAAATTAATGAAGACAGACCTCATTATTTTATAGATGGAATTGTTGAATATTATATTTCTCTAAAATCTGATAAAATAAAAATGAAAATAATTTGCTATCGCTCTTTTGAAAACAAATCGATTAGTCAATTAAGTAAAAATTTTTATTTTATGGTTGCAGGAGTTCCAATATTTAATCATTTCACAAAATATAAGAACCTCACAAATGAGTATAATCTAAAACCTGAAAACAATGAAAACATCCTTGTTTTTGACAAAAAAGAAAACATAGAAAAGGGAAAAATCACAAAATCTAATTCTAATTCAAATTTACAATTGGAAATTATTTCAAAAACAAATCCTAAAATAATGAAACTTTTTGGAATGGAAAGCGATTTCAATAATTATACCATCAATACGATTTATAATAACGATGACCCTGCTAAAATGAATTTTGAAAATATTATTTACTTTAAAGAAATCAGAAGTTATGACATAAAAAGACAAAAGAAAAATGAGTTTCAAAAAGTTGAAGCAACACACGAATTCTTTTTACTTGAAAAAGAATACACTGATGAAATAAAATCTAAAGAGTTTGATAGTCCATATACTTTTAAAAGACCAAGTGATTTTGAAAATAATTATTGGGAAAATGTAGATAATGAATATTTTCAATCTATTCCAAAATCATTAGAAAAATACATTAAAGAAAACTTAATACTAATCGAAAAATAGTCACTTCTGCCAACAGCTAAGGCTTTGTTGGGCTTGAAAAGCCAAACAATAAAGCCGCGGTTGAACGGAACCTATTACATGCCGTCAACGCTATGGAGTCCCATCTGGTGCTCGTTTGCAACGAGTACTTACTTACATGATAAACGAAATCATAGCATTTCTAATGCGGTTCACATGGTAGTAAAAATTACTGCTTTGAATTGAGGAAGTAGAGTTCGTAGAGATTCTTTCAGAATGACAAACGGAGTTGCGTTTGATTGCGAATTCTTTGTAATGCCCGATCGCACGGATATGCCCATCTGGTGCTCGAATGCAACGAGTAGCCCTATTGACAAAATTATAAAATGAAACATCAAAAAATTAAGAATGAATTAATGAAAAAAATTATAACTGTAATTATTGCGACTTTATTACTTGTTTCTTGTAAAATGACAAAAGAAACTTATGACAGTGGTGAATTAAAAAAAATCGGGAGAACATCAAATGATTTAAAAGATGGAAAATGGAAATTTTATCATAAAAACGGAACGATATTTCAAAAAGGGAAATATCTTAAGGGAGCAGAAATAGGTGTTTGGGAAATTTTTCACGAAAATGGAAAATTGCATCAGATCGGTAAATTCAATAATGGAAAACAAGACGGAGAGTGGAAATTTTTCTACGAAAACGGAAATAAAGAGGGAATTGGAAAATTAGATAATGGAAAATTGATTGGGCAATGGAATTGGTACCACACTAATGGAAAAACTTATACTGAACGATTATACACTGATGGAAAACTAATGAATATACTTAATTGTTTTGATGGTAATGGAAAGAAATTAGATAAAGGCACTCTAAAAGACGGAAACGGAACACTAAATGTATATGATATAAATGGAAATTTATTAGAAGTTCAAAACTTTAAAGATAGCAAATATATAAAATAACGATTGGCCAACCCCCATCTAGTGCTCGTTTGCAGCGAGTACCTACTTACATTATAAACGAAATCATAGCATTTCTAATGCGGTTCACATGGTAGTAAAAATTACTGCTCCGAATTGAGAAATTAGAGTTCGTAGAGATTCTTTCAGAATGACAAACGGAGTGGCATTTGATTGCGAATTCTTTGTGAAGCCCGATCGCACGGATATACTCACAATCTTTAGCGCAGAATTGTTTTCTGGGCTGTGTGAAGTCTCCGGACTTTGTAAAATCTTTTATTCTAGAATATTATTTGACACTCATTTGAAAAATCTCTTAGTGTGATTGCTTTCCGCCACGGTGGACTAGCTGTTCCTCGCAATGACCTAGTTTGTAATAATTATTTAGAAATTTTCAGGAATCTCTGGGCTCTCTGAGTTTCTTTGCGAAATAAAAATTGATGAGTCTTAAATGTGGAGATTTCTCCTTCGTCGAAATGACAAATTTTGTAGTAAATCTTCGTTAATCTCTGGGCTCTCTCTGAGTTTCTTTGCGAAAGAAAAATTGCTGTGGCTGTAATGCGGAGATTTCTCCTTCGTCGAAATGACAAATTTTGTAGAAATTCTATATAATTTTTGGTAAATCACTACTTTTTCTCGCTGTATCTTTGAGGAACAAACTATGCTAACAACTGCTATAAAATGAAAACAAAGTCAAGGATATTATCAATTGTAAAAGCAAATAGCCTTGACTTTTCTATTACAGGCATGCAAACTTTTGATTTATCAGTATTGCATTTAGGAAATCATCTAGAATTTTCTTTACCAACCAATGTAAGATTAGGCCATTTAGTAGAAAAAATTGTATCGGAATTAATTAAGTCATCCACCAACTATAATGTCCTATATGAAAATATTCAGATCATTGAAGACACGAAAACCATAGGTGAAATTGATTTTATCATTGAAGATGAAGACACAAAGCAGTTAATCCATATGGAGTTAGCTTATAAGTTTTATCTATTTGACCCAAGTATTTCTTCGGAACCAATAAATAACTGGATTGGCCCGAATAGGAATGATTCTTTGAAAGAGAAATTAGATAAATTAAAAGCAAAACAATTTCCTTTACTATACCATAATTGCACTACATCAACGTTTGATACTATAGCAATAAACGATGTTTCTCAAGCACTATGTTTATTAGTTTCCTTGTTTATTCCTTATGAATACAAGGGTAGTTTTAGCCCTATTTATCAAAAAGCTGTAAAAGGGTATTATTTGAATCTTGAAACATTTGTTAGCCTTGATAACTCTGCAAAAACTTATTTCATACCTTCAAAAAAGGAATGGGGAATGGATCCATCTGAAAACGAAATTTGGACGGACTTTAATGGTATAGAAAAACACATTACCACTTCTATTAATGAAAAACAAGCTCCATTAATTTGGCAAAAACACAAAGATTCGTATTTAGAATTTTTTATTGTTTGGTGGTAGGTTGTTTTGACCCCTATAAAACAAGAGTACTATTTTAAATTTCGATTTTTAATTAAGCGGTTAATTTTTTCATTTCTAT